>JBDUBZ010000175.1:0-8313 GCA_040003745.1 Terriglobia bacterium | reverse complement strand
CACGTTCTTTACGGCGCCGAGTCCGAAGCGGATGGCATCGCCTTTGTCGTCGCGAACAGGGGTGAAGGTCCATTCGCTCTCATTGATGTCGGGCGGAAGCACGCGGATATTCATCTCGCGGCATTCGTTGATGTACTTGACGACCTTGGCGACGTTGCCCGTTTCCGAAGTCAGGAGAGCGGCCATGAAATCCACTGGATAGTGGGCCTTCAAATAGGCCGTAACGAAGGCGAGAAACGCGTAAGCTGCCGAGTGCGACTTGTTGAAGCCGTAGCCGGCGAACTGCTCCATGTAGTCGAAGATCTTTTCGATCTTCTTCTGCGGATAGTTTCGCTCGAGTGCGCCTTTGACGAAACGCTCACGCTGCTTCGTCATTTCCTCGAGCTTCTTCTTGCCCATGGCGCGGCGGAGGATATCGGCGTCGCCCAGAGAATAGCCCGCCAGCCGGCTCGATATCTGCATCACCTGTTCCTGGTAAAGGATGATGCCGTAGGTCTCGCCCAGGATCTCTTTGAGTTCCGGAACGTCATAGACAACCGCTTTACGACCGTGCTTGCGCTCGATGAAGTCGTCGAGCATGCCGCCCTGAATGGGGCCGGGCCGGTAAAGCGCATTGAGCGCCGTCAGATCTTCAATCCTGCTCGGCTGATAGCGTCGGAGGATATCGCGCATGCCGGGCGATTCGAACTGGAACACTCCGCTCGTGAAGCCTTTGCAGAAGACCTCATAAGCGGCGGGATCTTCGACTGGCAGATCTTCCACCACCAGAAGCACGCCATGCCGCTTTTCGATCAATTTCAGCGCGTCGTCGATGAGTGTGAGGGTAGTGAGGCCGAGAAAATCCATCTTGAGAAGCTGCAGCTTCTCAAGGCCGTTCATGTCGTATTGCGTGACGATTTCGTCACGATTGGTGCGGCTCAGCGGCACCAGAGTTTTGAGCGGTTCGGGCGAAATGACAACGCCGGCGGCATGTACGGAGGAATTACGGGCGAAGCCTTCGAGGCGCTGCGCCACATCGAGCACCTCTTTGACGCGCGGGTCCTTGGCCATCAGCGCGTCGAAGCCGGGCTCCTGTTTGATGGCGTCTTTGAGCTTGATATTCAGTACGGCGGGCACCAGTTTGGTGATGCGTTCCACGTCCGAAATGCTCATCTCGAGCACGCGGCCCACATCCTTAATGGCGGCGCGCGCGGCAAGGGTGTTGAACGTGATGATCTGCGCGACCTGCTCGCGCCCGTACTTTTCGGTGACGTACTGGATGACTTCACCGCGGCGGTTCATGCAGAAATCGATATCGATATCGGGCATGCTGATGCGCTCCGGATTGAGGAAGCGCTCGAACAGCAGGCCATATTGCAGGGGATCGATATCCGTAATCGACATCGCATAGCCCACCAGACTGCCGGCTGCCGAACCGCGCCCCGGTCCCACGGGAATGCTCTTCGATTTCGCGTAGCGGATGAAATCCCAGACGATCAGAAAATAGCCCGAGAACTGCATTTTCTGGATCATCGAGATCTCACGTTCCAGACGCTCGACGTACTCTTCGAGATCGTGCTTCAGCCATCCGGAAGCGCGCAGGGCTTCGAGGCGCGGGCGGCGGCGCTCAAACCCCTGGCGGGCCACATACGCGAAGTAGGTGTCGGCCGTGTGAGCTTCGGGAATATCGAAACGGGGGAATGGGTCTTTGATCTGCTCCAGTTTCACGGAGCAACGCTGCGCAATTTCCCACGGACGGTTAACGGCGTCTTCGAGCTCGCCGAAGAGGGCCATCATTTCATCCCGCGATTTCAAGTAGAAATCGGGATGATCCCAGTGCATGCGATTGGGGTCGTTAATAGTCTTCCCGGTCGAAATGCACATGAGGATTTCATGGGCGCGGGCATCGTCTTTGCGCAGGTAATGCGAGTCGTTCGTTGCGACGAGCGGAATGCCGGTATCGATCGAGAGGCGGTTGACCTGCGGCGTCAGACGCTTATCCTGCTCGAGCCCGTGATCCTGGATTTCGAGGAAGAAATTGTCCTTGCCGAACATGTCGCGATAAGTGTGCGCAAGACGACGGGCGTCATCGTATTTATCGGCGAGAATGCTCTCGTTGAGATCGCCGCGCAGGCAGGCGGAAAGGCAGATCAGGCCTTCGGAATGGGCGGCCAGCAGATCTTTATCGATGCGGGGCTTGTAGTAGAAACCTTCCAGATAGGCAGTCGAAACCAGGTTGATCAGGTTGCGATAACCCTGCTGATTCTCGCAGAGCAGCACGAGATGGTTGTAGCGATCGGTATCGGTTCTGGATTTATGGTTGCCGGCGACGTAGACTTCGCATCCCAGCACGGGATGAATGCCGGTCGCCTTCGCCGAGTTGTAAAACTGAACGGCGCCGAAGAGATTTCCGTGATCGGTCATGCCGACGGCGGGCATCTTTTGCTCAGCGCAGAGCTTCATCAGCTGGTCGATTTCGCAGGCGCCATCGAGAAGGGAATAGTCGGTGTGGTTGTGGAGGTGGACGAAGGGAGTTTCAGCCATGGTCACGACACGGTTTACAGCGAGGGGGAGGTGACTACCAGTTTAGCGGAACGTTGCGGACGGCCCGGAGATGGACGCGTAGATCAAAAATTGAGATGGTTCAGGCGGATTCCCGGTCTGCGGCTTTACGCGCACGCTCGATTTCCCGCAGCGCATTGCGGTGCGTATTGCCGAGTTGAACACGATTTAGAATGAGGGAACGCTCGCGGAGCGCGGAGAGGCGGAACTTGGAAGCCTGCATCAGCGTCGCCGATCCCCTCGCATTCTGGCAATCGAGGGCCAGGCAGGTCCGGAGCCGCGATGCAGGGCCCCTTGGGTATTGCCGTCCTCCGGAGGCGGCGTTTCGAAGGCCATTTCACATCGAGCATGTGATCGCGCTGAAGCTGTCGCCTAAAACCCGTCGCCTCTCAGGTGACTGAGGGCGTGGTTACCAAAGTGCACGGCGGGGACTATGCAGATCACTCTTGCCACCCCCTCCCGAGGAAAGTTTGCGCTGATGCTCATCGCCGGATTGCTGCTGGCTGGCGTCGTGGCGCCTCAAGCCATCAGGGCGCAACGGGCAGCGGCGCCGCCCGTCGCACAAGTCGGACTCGGAGCACCATTACCCGTTTACGTCGTCAATGAAGCACGCCCATCGCTGCCTGATGGATTCGTGCCCGGGACGTCCTGGAAATTCACGACATGGACTGTGCCGACCACCCTCACCTTTTCCGCGACAGTTGAAAAAACTTCAGGAGGCTGGGCCTACCTCACTGTGGAAGCGAACGCTTCAAGAGCGTCGAAGTGGTACTACGTGCCACAGATGCCAGGCGGCTGGGAGAAACTTTGACGCACCTAAAAAAAATCCGCTCGTACCCGAACGTTCGTGTACGTTTTCGAGCTCGGTGATTTTTAGTACCGATCTAAAAGAGGGCAGGGCTTGATGCCGGGAACTTTTCCCAACATCTACTCGTACCAAAGCGCGTCAATCGGATCCAGAAACGCCGCTTTTCGCGCTGGGTAAAAGCCAAAGAAAACACCCACTAAAGCTGAGAATGCAAACGCAAGCACGACCGACAGAGGACTAACCTGGGTCGACAAGTCGGCGAAGTACGCGATCAGCATCGACGCGGTCAATCCCTCGGCAATTACAATAATCCCTCCCATCACCGAAAGCGTCACGGCTTCCCCAAAAACTGGGATAAGATATCCCGCGGTCTTGCGCCCCCCGCCAGCCGGAGGCCGATCTCGCGCGTCCGCTCGGTTACTGAAACCAGCATGCAGCGGCCAATGGTCTCCGCCCGGGAAGGGCCATCAACGTGCGCTGATCGTCTTTTGAATGAAAAGTGAGGCGTAAATAATGAGATTTCCCAGCGCAGGCAGCGCCTTCGGCGCGGTCCTGTTATTCGCGATATCCGTCCCCGCGACAGCGCAGCAGGACGGGCAGGACCAACAGCGGGGCCGGGGAGCCGACAAGCAGCAACAGCGGCAACAACCTCAGCAGAACCGGTCACAAGAGCAACGGTCTCAGCCGCCACAGCGCGGGCAGCAACCCGAGGCGCGCCCGCAACGAGAGCGGCCGCAGCGGCCGCAGCAGTCTCAGCAGCAGCCGCAACAGACCCGCCAGCGTCCTCAGCCCTCCACCGATCGGCAGCAAACGCGGCGCATGCAGCCGCAACCGCAACGCACGCAGCAGCAAGCGCGCATCTGGCAGCAGAAGCGCGGATGGCTGCAGCAGGGCGGCGGCTGGCAGGGCCGGAATAACTGGCAGCAGGCCCGTGCCCAAAACTGGGCATCTCAACATCGTAACTGGGCGCAACGCGGCGGTTACGGCGGTTACTACATCCCACAGGACCGTTTCAGGCTCTCCTTCGGCAGTCAGCACTACTTTCGCCTTGGCTCGCTGCCCGTCATGTATATGGGTTATCCGCGTTTTGCCTATGGAGGCTTCTCATTCCTGATGGTTGACCCGTGGCCTGAATACTGGTCCGCCAACTGGTACCAGTCCGACGATGTGTACATCGACTACGACGACGGATACTACCTTTACAATCGGCGGTATCCAAACGTCAGGCTCGCAATCACGGTTGCGCTTTAGCCAGGGAGGCTTTTAATGGCCCCTCCAAGCTTCCCCAGTGGCGGTCAGGTCGAGCCGGGCACTACGCGGTCGGAAGGCGACGCAGACTACGCTGTTGCGCACCAGGCAAAAGTTCACAGCGCCCACGCTGCTCCGAGCGAAATCTCCCTGGCCGCATCGGCAGGGCACGCACCCCCAATCTACACGCGTGAAATCCCTGCCAGGGAAGCCGCGCATTTGGGGCCGGCCGGACAGGAGTTCGCGCAGGTTGCCGGGCGTCGCCGTTTCAGTTTGCAGGGCCTCGAAACCGCTCCACCGCTAACCCGTATGGAGACCGCTCTCTCATCCCATCCCGGAAGGAGTATTTTGAATCGCGGGCTCGATTATCCCGAGGCGGTTCGGACGGAAAGAAAACGGGAATCGGGCAGCATGCGGTAGACGATCAGCATCGACATGGGATGCATGAGGCCCGCGATGAGAAAAATCGGCGCGTAGGAGAATCTGGAGACTACGTAGCCAGTGCAGAGGTTGGCAATCATGCCTCCAATCGCCCCGCCCATACCCGAGAATCCGGAGACCGTTCCGACCTCATGGCCGGGAAAGAGGTCGGCCGGCATGGCCTGGAGGTTCGCGGTCCAGAAGCCATGGCCGAAGGTTATGAAGCAGATAGCGGCGATGGCCAGACCCGCGTTGGGGGCGAAAGGCGCCGCTATCGCCACCGGCAGGCATAGCGCGCCCAGCAGCATGATTCGCTTGCGCGCACGCGGCAGGGTCCACCCGCTGGTCATCAGACGGCCGGAGAGCCAGCCGCCGAGGACATAGGCGATGCCGCCGAAGATGAACGGCACCCATGAATATTGGCCGATCATTTTTTGGTTGAAGCCACGCTCTTTGACGAGGTAGGCGGGCAGCCAGAAGATAACGAAGTAAATCACGGGATCGGTGAAGGTTCGCGCAAGGCAGAGCGCCACGGCGGCGCGCGTTCGCACGACGTGGCCCCAGTTGACGCGTTCCGTAGTTTGCGGGCGCGCTTCCTGCAGCGGCAGAACATCGTCTTTGAACTTCAGATATTCTTCGCGCCGCAGCAAGGGGCTGGTATGCGGGGAGTCGTAGAGCATCCACCAGAAGATGAGCCAGATGAAGCCCGCGGCGCCCACCGCTACGAAGGCGAATTGCCAGCCGAAGCGGAGCGTGAGCCATGATACGAGCGGCGGCGAGAGCGCCGAGCCGATGGATGAGCCTGCGTTGAAGATCCCCACGCCGAGGGCCCGCTGTTTGGGAGCGAACCATTCCGCAATGGCCTTGGTCGCGGCGGGCCAGTTGCCGGGCTCGCCCAGGCCCAGCAGGAAGCGCGCGGCGCCGAAGGTCCAGACGCCGGTGGCGAAGGCGTGCAGCATGGCGGCCATGGACCAGAAGCCAATGAAGAGCGAAAAACTCTTCTTCGTGCCCAGCCGGTCGACGATGTAACCGGAGCCCGCGTACATGATGGCGTAGGCGAGAAAGAAGCCCGCGAGGATGCGCGAGTAGTCGATCTCGGACATGGCGAACTGGGCGCGAATTCTGTCGGACACAACGGCGAGGGCCTGACGATCGGCGTAATTGATAGCGGTGGCGAAGAACAGCATCGCGGCGACGATCCACCGCAGCCCGGGGATTTTCATTTACTCGGTGAGTGTATCTGAAAGAAGACTTTCTGCGATTTAGCGTCGCGGGTGGCGATGACCACGGTGCCGTGATCGATAGCCGGGGCAGCCTGCGGCCAGTCGTGGAAGAGCGCGGGGAGGCCATTGGTGTGGTGCGCGATGTTCCATGCGGCGGTGACACCCCAGTCATGCAGACCCGGGGGCGAGCCGTCGTAGACCAGAGTGGTAACGGAGGGATGCCGCCGCGCCCAGGTCTGCACCTGGTCGATAAAGGTGTAGGCCTGATCGTCGAGCGAAAGCTTTCGTTCCTGTTCGGCGCGGAGGTGTAGAAGGTTGAAGGGAAACCAGATCGCAACGGCGATCCAGAGCCAGACGGCGCTGAAGCCCGACGCCGCGGCTGTCAGGGCGATCGTCGCGCACGCAAAGGGGAGATAGGCATAGGCTTCGTACAGCCGGCCTGGCAGAAAAAGCAAGACGAAGGAGAAGCAGATCATCGCCAGCAGCCCGAACCATACGCGCCGGTCGCGCCCCAGCAGAAACAGCAGCAGGGCGCTGAAGGGAAAGAACAGGAAGCGGCCGGTATAGAATGGCACGGTTTTCCTGAGGGCGTCGAGTGTGAAGTGGAAAGTGTATTCGTTGTCTTTATTGGGATTGAGCAGAATGTCCTGCAGCCCGAAGGACAACGATGCCGCAAAAAAAGGAATCAGCAGGACGTAGCGCCGCTCGCCCAGCAAATATTCGTAGATCAGCAGCACGGCCGGCAGCATCACGGCGAGTTCCTTCGATTTATACGCCAGCCAGAACGCAATGAAACTCAGGATCCAGTGGCGGCGCGCGAACAAGAGAATGCTCGCGAGGCTGAACGTGGTGCAAAGCAGATCGAAGACATACATGGGCTTCCAGAAGGCATCGAAAGCCGTGGCGCTGAGGGTGAAGAACGCTGCGCCGGCCATCGCTGTCCATTGGCCGATGCCCAGCTTGCGCATCAGGAAAAACAGCAGCGCCGCGTTGATGAGATGGATGGCGAAGATGGGCGTCATGTACGGCGGAAAATCCATTCCGAAGGCGCGTCCCATCAGGGCGAAGTACAAGTGCCCGGGCGGCCGGAAGTTGTCGCGATCAAACAGCGGCTTCAGCACGCCAACGGCAAATTCGGTCATGGGACGCGCGGGCGCCCAGCTGAGGTTATCGAGCTCATCGTCCTGAAAGAAGCCGTCATATGCACGGTAGTTGAGCGCGAGGAACAGCGCGGCAATGGCGATGGCTGCCGCGACTAATTTTATGTTCCTGCGTTCAAACATACGACTTCAATCTTAGGAAACCCGAGTCGTTATAATTTGGATTCCCGGATGAAAGCGGTTTGTCTACTCAGTGGGGGGCTCGATTCGGCCACCTGCCTCGCCTATGCCAACCGGCATGGATACGAAGTCTATGCGCTTTCGTTCGATTATGGGCAGCGCCATCGCGTGGAGCTCGATGCGGCGCGCCGTGTGGCGAAGGTGCTTGGCGCCGCATCTCACAAAGTGGCCTCGATCGATCTGAGGGCGTTCGGGCACTCCGCGCTGACCGACGATATCGATGTGCCAAAGGGGCGCGATGAGGCGCAGATGAGCGCCGACATTCCCGTTACTTACGTGCCCGCGCGCAATACGATTTTTCTTTCGTTCGCGCTCGCCTGGGCGGAAGTTCTGGAAGCGAGCGATATCTTTATCGGCGTGAATGCGCTCGACTATTCGGGGTACCCGGATTGCCGGCCGGAATTCATCGAGGCCTTCGAACGGATGGCGAACCTGGCGACGAAATCGGGCGTGGAAAATCGCACGCGGGTTAAGATTCACACGCCGCTGATCGAGCTCTCGAAGGCTGAGATTGTGAAGCTGGGCGCGGACCTTGGGGTGCCATTCGGACTTACGCATAGCTGCTACGATCCCGATCCGTCGGGTCTCGCGTGCGGCCAGTGCGATTCATGCCTGCTGCGCGCCCGGGGCTTCCGCGAAGCCGGCGTCACCGATCGATAGATCGAGCATGAAGATCGCAGAAATTTTCTATTCCGTGCAGGGCGAGGGAGGCCTGGTGGGTGTGCCATCCCTC
>JBDUBZ010000174.1:0-8322 GCA_040003745.1 Terriglobia bacterium | reverse complement strand
AGTTTCTGCGGATTCGATCCGTAGGGCCCCGGTTCCCCCACTTCGTTTGAATTGAAGTTGCCGAACGCGTAAAAATTCTGCGTGCGCCAGCGATGCTGCAGGGAGAGGAAAATATTATCGTTGCGGTAATCCGCGTTGGGAACCGGACCATTATCGAGCAGACTCGAAAGCGACCCCGCGAGCCCCCAGTTGTGCCAGAGATCGGAACCGCTGACAGCGAAGCGGTTCTCCGCATGCGTTCCGCCCTCCGCTACAAGATCGAGCGCCGGCCCGTCTTCCGGCATCCGCGTCACCAGATTGATCGCACTGCCGATCGCGTAAGAGCCATAGAGCGCCGATTGGGGTCCGCGCGCCACATCGATCTCTTCAATCAGATCGGCGGGGATCTTCGCGAAATCGAAAAGACCCCCGTAGTAAAAAGAGTTGACCGGAATCCCATTGAGCAGGGCCAGATTGTAAGTCGACTGGCCCCCCCTCACAAACAGATCGGTAACGGAACCGCGCGGCCCGCCCTGCGCAAGGATCATGCCCGGTAGTTCGCGCATCAGATCTGCCGCCTGTGCCTCATTGCGGCTGCGCAGTTCCTGACTGGTCACAATGCTCACGCTCGAACCCTGCTGGCTGGCAGGGCCGTCGATGGCGGAAGCGATCACACGAATGGAATCGCTTTGCGGCGCGAGTGAAAGCTGAATGTGGGAAGCGCCCATGGAGACGGTCGCGGTCGCAAATCCCGGAGCCGTGACGCGCAGCTGCACGCCCTCGTAGAGAGGCGATACATACAGATCGAACTGGCCTTTGTCGCCGGTGATCTGTTTCGTGATTACGCCCACTGAGTTGAAGGCCGCGACCTGAGCTCCCGGCACAGGGCGCCCCGCGGGGTCGATTACATTCCCCGTGAGCTCAGCCGCGTAAGAAGCGCTTGTAAGGGCGCAAAATACTGCAATCGTATTTAGAGATAAACGTCGTGACATGTTCGGGCGGCCCTTCGCCGCCGACCTTTCCGCTTCTGCATTCTCGTTCCGATCTTTGATCGGATCACGCGGGCCGGTCTCCTGACTTGCGCGTTATCGGACTTCGCCCGCCTTCCCATCCCGTGAAGGACAGTGGCATGATGAGCGGATCCTCGGCGCTTACAGTGGCGGGGCCGTGCTGGATTTACACCAGCTTCCCAAAACAACGCCTGCGTGCTGCTGAAGCAGTCTTCAGAGTAGCAGCTTCCTCCCCGGCGGCCGGGTGTAGAAACGCACACTCTCACGACAAAAGATCCTTCGAAGAATGTGTATTTTGGCTAGAATCCAGGCAGGGCCATGCCGGATACACAACAACGTAAAACGATTCTTGTGGTGGATGACGAGCCGGAGATTCGCAAGCTTGTCATGGCAATGCTGACGAGGAATGGCTATCAGGTCTTGACGGCCGATACCGGCGAAAACGCGGTTCGGCTCTTCAAAAACAATCCTGCCATTGAATTGCTACTGACCGATGTCGTCGCGCCAGGTATGAGCGGACCGATGATCGCCGATGAGATCGCAGCCTTGCGACCCGATATTAAGGTGCTTTTTATGTCCGGCTACGACGGCACGCAAGTGGTTCAGAAGTACGTCGTCGAGCGCGGTTATTCGCTGCTGACCAAGCCGTTCACCATGGAGCAACTGGAGCAAAAAGTGAGAGAGGTCCTGGGCGGTAGCGCGCCCGCTAGGGCCGCTGGTTCCGTTTAGCCGGCGGAGCGACCTTCGCGGTCCGCATCAGTCTGACTACTTCTTCGGCATCCAGATATCGAAATTCGCCGGGCTTTAATTTTCCCAGGTCGATGGTTCCGATGCGGACACGGCGCAGCTTTTCGACGAGATGCCCGAAGTGCTTGAACATGATGCGGATCTGCTGATTCCGCCCTTCAATCAGCTTCACCTCATACCACGGATTGTCGCCGCGCCGGATTAGTCGAAGTCCGGCCGGCGCCGTGCGCTTGCCGCTGAGTGGAATGCCGTTGCGAAACTGCTCTTCTTCGATCTCAGTCAGCGAGCCCTTCACCTTGACGAGATAGGTCTTTGCGACATGGTTTTTGGCCGCGATAATCGCGTTCGCAAACTCCCCGTCGTTGGTGAGCAGGATCAATCCGGAGCTGTGATAATCGAGCCGTCCCACCGGATACACCCGTGCGCGCACTCCGCGCAGCAAGTCGATCACGGTTGTTCGGTGCTGCGGATCGCTCGCGGTACTGACCACGTTATCCGGCTTGTTCAGCGCGATATAGATGTGCTTTTCCGTCTCGCGCAGCAGCTTTCCATCGACCTTGATGTGGTCCCGCTCGATGTCGGCTTTCGTTCCGAGCTCTGTCACGACCTTGCCGTTGACGCTCACGCGGCCTTCGGAGATCAGCTCTTCCGACTTGCGGCGCGAAGCCACACCCGCAGCCGACAGGATTTTTTGCAACCGTTCTTCGGCCACTATTCCCCCCGACCAATTTGAGCAGGCTCAGCAGGAGGTTCTTCCACTGGGGGCTGATCCGGAGCCGGATCCTGTTCGGGAAACGGCGTGGGTTCTGTGGGTTCAGTGGGCTCCTCAATCGGCTCGCGCGTCGGAAAAAGGAGAGGCGCCGAACTCGTCTCCGTTTCGCGCCTCTCCGCCTGCGCTTCCGTATCCATGCGGCCGATCTCCTGAAACTCTTTTAGAGTGGGTAATTCCGCGAGATCCTTCAATCCAAACTGCACCAGAAACTCGCGCGTGGTCTTGTAAAGGATCGGCTTCCCCACCACCTGTTTGCGGCCGGCCGTGCCGATCAGCTTGCGGTCGAGCAGAGTCTTCAGCACGCCCGCGCCCTGCACTCCGCGAATCTCCATGATCTCGGGCGCCGTGATCGGCTGCTTGTACGCGATCACGGCCAGAGTCTCAAGGGCGGGAAGAGAAAGTTTCAAGGGCGGATTCAGATTCTTCACGAACCGCCGCACGGCCTCGTGATGCTCCGGCTTGGTAGCCATCTTGAAGCCGCCCGCCACTTCGCGAATCGTCAGACCGCGTTCGGGCAGTTCGTAATCGCGCGTCAGTTGTTCCAGAAGGTCGATCACGCGATCGCGCGGCTGCTCTATCGCGATGCAGATCTGTTCGAGCGAAAGCGGCTCATCCGTTACGTAGATGATGGCTTCGAGCACAGCCTTCAACTGCGCATCCGCAAAGGTCACGGGCTCGGGTTCCGGCGCCTCTGGAAGCAGATCCTCCGCCGTGACCGCCTCGCTTTGCCGCTCATGCAAATCTGTTACTTCTTCCGCCTCGGGAAACGCCATCGTCTACTTATATTCCTCTTCAATCTCATCGGCCGGCCGTGCCGCGTCGTCAAACCGCTCGCCCCGGCCAAGCGCGATTTCGCCAAACAGTTCTTTTTGCAGAATCAGCACGGTCTGCATCTTGACCATTTCGAGCACGGCCAGAAACAGGCAGATCATAGCGCGGCGGCTGCGCTGCCTTTCCATCACCTGCAGGATGAATAGCGGCTTGTCCTTTTTAGCGCCGGCAAGCAGTGAGCGCACATGGTTCACCATGTCGCCGACCGTTACTTCTTCGTCCGTAACTTCGTAAACGGGCCGGTTTTTGATCTTTTCGAGAATCTCGCCAAACGCCTTCACCAGATCGAACAGCGTCACGGCCAGCCCCGGATCGCCGTCATCCGCCGCAAACTGCTTCATCTGGGGATTCGACCAGACGTTTTCTTCGATCATCCGCTTCTGCTGCAGCATCTCCGCGGCGTCTTTGAAGCGCTGGTGTTCGAGCAGTTTCTGCACCAGTTCTTCGCGTGGATCCTCGTCCGGCTCCCCGGGCTTCTTCAGCGCTGGGTCGGTGGGCAGCAGCATGCGCGATTTGATGTGGATCAGCGTCGCCGCCATGAACACGAATTCCGCGCCGATATCGAGATCCATCTCCCGCGCCTTGTCGAGATAGAGCAGGTACTGCGAAGTGATAGCCGCGATCGGAATATCCCGGATATCGATCTGTTGCCGACGGATTAAATCCAGCAGCAGATCGAGCGGCCCCTCATAGGAATCGAGGTGGACATCGAGCGGCGATGGAGAAACGTTGGACAATCTTTCATTATCGCGCGCCGCGCTTTACAAAGCGCTCACCAGCCAGAGCAGTAAGGAGTAGTCTGAAGTAGAGAATGGGACTGACGGACGAAGACAAACAGTGGTTCACGTCGGCGATGACTTCCGCGATCGCAGCCTCTGAGACTCGCCTCCGAACTGAGATCGGGCTCCTCGGAAGCGAAATCGGGCGCGTTGAAACGGCCCTGCTCCGGGAGATCGCTCAGAATCGATCCGAGATCGTACGCGTTGAAGCGTCCCTGCGCACCGAGATCGCTCAGGTCAGAACGGAACTCGTGGATATGGAAACGGAGCTCCTGACGGAATTTCACAAGTGGGCGCGCCCGTTTTCGTCCCGCGTGCTGACCCATGCCTCGCACCTTCGTACCTTGAACTAGAGCTGGAAGTTGTGACGGAACGCGTCGCCAAACTCGAACCGCGCCACTAAACGGCTACCGTTTTCCCGCCAGGACCGCTGCGGCCTGGCCAGCCGCCTCGTTCACCAACAGTCCCATCTTCGGATGGCTCGGTTCAAAATCGGCCTTCAACCCATAATCCTCAAGCGTCTCGCTCGTGGTCGGGCCGATGGAACCGATAAACGCCGACCGCAGCGCTTCATGCACCTGCTCGGCAATGCCCTCCTCCTCCGCGATCTTCATCAGATTCACCAACTGCATCGACGTCGTCAGCAGCACCGCATCGATCTTCCCCGCTATTAATCGCGCCGCCGCCTCGCGCAGCGGACCCGTATCCTCGGGCAGATCCCAGGCATAAATCCGCACGCTCAATACTTCCCGGCCCTGCGCGTGCAAACCGTCAACCAGTTCCGTATTGGATTTACCGTACTCCTGCAGCGCCAGACGCTTTTCCGCGCGGCCCGCCATCGCCTGCAATAACTCCCGCCAGGTATTCGGCTCCGGCACCTGAACGTTCGCTGCAAGACCAATCTCGCGCAGCGCCGCTGAAGGCTTCGGTCCCCGAACGACCACTGTGATCCTCTGCAAAGCGGCCTTCAATTCATCTTCCGCGAAGCGCGTCAACATCGTTTTCCAGAGCAGCCGGAATCCCGCGCCCGTCAGCAGGATCACGCCATCGAACTCACCCCGCAGCAGCCGCGCGCCAAAGTCAAACACCTCATCCTGCCTGTCGAGCGGCACCTCCCGCATGGAAGGCGCTACGAATGGCTCGCCCCCCTGCTTGCGGATCAGAATGGCCATCTCCCCGGCGCGCCGGCTTTCGAGTGAGAGAACGCGCAGTCCGTCGAAGGGCATACCCGATTGTATGAATTACCCTGAAGAGTCATTGCCCCGTATGCCTGAATCTCCCATCACTCCCCGCGCTAAAGATTTCGCCGCCTGGTATCAGGACGTCGTCCTTCAAGGCGATATGGCCGAGCCCGCTGAAATCGTCAAGGGCTGCATGGTCATCAAACCCAATGGCTATGCCGTCTGGGAAAACCTGCAGCGCGAGCTCGACGCGCGCTTCAAAGCCACGGGCCATCAGAACGCCTACTTCCCGCTGCTGATCCCGGAAAGCTTCCTTAAAAAAGAGGCCGAACACGTCGAAGGCTTCGCGCCGGAACTCGCCGTTGTCACTATCGCCGGCGGGAAGAAGCTTGAAGAGCCTTACGTGCTTCGACCCACCTCGGAAACCATCATCGGGCACTTCTTCGCCAAGTGGATCCAAAGCTGGCGCGACCTCCCGCTGCTCATGAACCAGTGGGCCAACGTCGTTCGCTGGGAACTTCGCACGCGCATGTTCCTGCGCACCACCGAATTTCTCTGGCAGGAAGGACACACCGCCCACGCCACCCATGCCGAGGCTCTCGAAGAAGTGCTGCGCATGCTCGATGTCTATGCCGAGGTCGCCGAAGATCTGATGGCGATGCCCGTGATCAAAGGCGTCAAGACGCGCGGCGAGAAGTTCGCCGGAGCTCTCAGCAGCTATTCCATCGAAGCCATGATGCAGAATGGCATGGCGCTCCAGGCGGGCACCAGTCACGATCTGGGGCAAAACTTCGGCAAAGCCTTCGACGTCAAATTTCAGAACAAAGAAGGGCAGCTCGATTACGTCTGGCAGACCAGCTGGGGCGTGAGCACCCGCCTCATCGGAGGCCTCATCATGAGCCATTCCGACGATAAAGGTCTCGTGCTGCCGCCAAAGCTCGCGCCGGTAAAATCCGTGCTGGTTCCCATCTATCGCAAGGATGAGGAACGCGGCCCGGTGCTCGAAGCCGCTCACCGTATCGCGAAAGACATGGGTTCGAAGGTCGATGACCGCGAGGGCCAGTCCCCCGGCGCAAAGTTCTTCCATTGGGAGCGCCGCGGCGTGCCGCTTGTCATGGAACTCGGGCCGCGCGATCTCGCCTCGAACAACATCGTGCTCAAGCGCCGCGATAACGGATCGAAGCAGATCGTTCCGCAGTCCGAAATCGTGCAGAAAGTGGCCGAGTCGCTCGACTCCATGCAAAAAGATCTCTACTCAGCCGCTCAGCAGCGCCTGCGCGACAACACCGTGCTTGCCGAATCCATCGACCAGGTCGAATCGATCCTCGCCGAAAGCAACAAGTTCGTCATGGCCCATCTCAAAGACGATCCCGCCTGTGATGCCCGGCTCAAAGAGTTCAAAGCGACCGTTCGTAACATCCCGCTCAAAGACGAATTCGACGGCCCGGGCAAATGCATCGTGACGGGAGAGCCCGTAAGCCAGCGCGTTGTGGTCGCCAAGTCTTATTAACCTCATGATATGGACGCTCTTTACCGCGCGCTGTATCACGCCGAGCAATACCTCGAAACACTCGACCGCGAACCCGTCGGACCCACGGCGGATCTCGCCACCATGCGCAGCCAGTTGCTCAAGCCGCTCAACGACGCGCCACTTCCCGCCGCTGATGTCATCGATGAACTTGTCGCTGACAGCCAGGGCGGAATCATGGGTTCCACCGGTGGCCGATTCTTTGCCTGGGTAATCGGCGGCGCTGTCCCCGCCGCACTGGCAGCGGACTGGCTCACCTCCGCCTGGGATCAGAACGCCGGAATCTATGCCGCCGGACCAGCCGCCGCGGTCGCTGAAGAAGCCGCCGGAGCGTGGCTGAAAGATCTGCTCGGACTTCCCGCGGACGCCGGTTTCGCCCTTGTCACCGGATGTCAAATGGCGCATGTCACCTGTCTCGCCGCAGCCCGCGATGCAATGGGCGGCACCGGCGTACGCGTCCTCTGCGCCGATACCACACACGGCACCGTTCACCGCGCTCTCCGCTTGCTTGGCATGCAAAAGAGCAGTGTTATTGCTGGGACTCTCACCGCCAGCGCGCTCAGCGCGGAGCTGAATCGGGAGCCCGATCGGGCCGCCATCGTCGTCCTCCAGGCCGGCGAACTGAACACCGGAGCCTATGATGATTTCGAAGAATTGATTCCCGTCGCGAAAGCCGTGAATGCCTGGGTCCATGTGGATGGCGCCTTCGGTCTTTGGGCCGCCGCCAGTCCCCGATTCCGTCACCTTCTCAAGGGCGTTGGGCAGGCTGATTCCTGGGCGACCGACGGCCACAAATGGCTCAACGTCCCCTACGATTGCGGCTATGCTTTCGTCAAAGACCGCAACGCTCATCGCGCCGCCATGTCGCGCCACGAATCGTATCTGATTCACGATGACGATGCCCGCGATCAGGTCGACTGGAATCCTGAGTTCTCGCGCCGGGCGCGCGGTTTCCCCACCTACGCGGCGCTCCGACAACTTGGACGCGCAGGAATCGCCGACCTTGTCGAGCGCTGCTGCGACTTCGCCCGGCAGCTCGTGCTCGGAATCGGGAAACTGCCTCAGGCCGAAGTTCTGTGCGAACCCATCATTAATCAGGGCCTGCTCCGCTTCGGCGATAGTGACGATTTCACCGATCAAATCATCCGGCGCATCGTCGATTCGGGTGAAGCGTTTTTCGGCGGAGTCTCCTGGCGAGGCCGCCGGGCCATGCGTGTGAGCGTCTGCAACTGGCGCACCACCCAGGCCGATGTCGACCGCGTCATCGCGGCCTTCGCCCGGATCCTGAAGTGATCTCGCGCCAGCAGTGGCTCACCCTGTTCGCGGCACAAGCGGGCTACGCTGGGGTTTTCGGCCATCGGCGGAATCGGCTTCGGAATCCTTTCCGAGACGAAACAAGTGGAACTGGCCTGATTGATCCCTATTCACCCACTGGCGGCGGCTCAACACAACCGTAAGCCGCTCTTCCAGCCAATCGCTATTGCAATATGAGTCC
>JBDUBZ010000429.1:0-2504 GCA_040003745.1 Terriglobia bacterium | reverse complement strand
TTCTCAATGGTGACGTTCCCGTGCAGAAGATCATTGCGTTCATTGAAGAGCGAGAGATGGGGAAAGTCCCCCTGCTTGCCGGCGCGCCAGCTCATGATCTGGTAGGTGGCTATGGTGACCTGCTTGACGCTTTTCGACAGTCCGCTGTATTCGCCCACCTGACTGGCGGTGAGCGTGGTCTTGTCGAGAATCTCGGCGATCCATTGCCGGACGGCTGTGACGCTCGTCGTCAGAATCAGCGTGGAGCATTGCAGTTCCGCCATTGAGGCCATACCGACAATGGTTTTTCCCGCGCCGCAGGGCAGCGTGATCACACCCGAGCCGCCCTGGTCGCTGCCACCGGCGTGGAAAGCGTCAACGGCGCTGCGCTGATACTTTCGGAGCCCGAACGGGAGCCCTGCCGGCGTTTCCGTACGCAGGGCAAATTCGAGCGCTTCGCCGGTGGTATAGCCGGCAAGATCTTCGGCCGGAAATCCAATCTTGACCAGAGCCTGCTTGATGTCGCCGCGCGCCGCGGGGTCGATACGAAATTCGAGCGGCGACAAGCGTTCGCCCAGAAACGGAAGGGTCTGTTTGGCGCGGGCGACTTGTTCGGCGAGCGGCCGATCATGCGCGGCGAGCACGAGTCCCCGATCATCCTTAACGAGCTTGAGCCTGCCGTAGCGAGAGGCGAAATCTTTGATCTCGACCGCGACATGCGGCGGGATCATGTATTTGGAAAATTCTTCCAGCGCGCCAATGATCTCGGCTGCGCTCAAAGAAGCCGCGCAGGCATTCCAGATGGAGAGCGGTGTGACGCGATAGGTATGTACGTGCTCGGGGGCCTTGATGAGTTCGGCGAACCGGGCGAGCTGATCGCGCGCCTCTTCGAAGCGCGGACTGGCTACCTCAGCCAATATCGTGTGATCGCCCTGAACGATCAGGGGATTATCGGGACGGATTCCGGACATTACGCTGGTATTCAGATATGGTTACACGCCGGATCATTTCTCGGCGAACCAGATGAGAAACAGACCGTCCGGGGGGACGTCGTCCCAATAGGAAAGGAACTCACTACGCACGGTGCGGCAGTAACGGCCGAGCAGTTTTTCGAGATCGCGCCGCTGAAACCACCGCTCCCAATCCGGGGTTTTGAAGCGGCCCCAGTGCTCCGCATTCTTGTCGATGATGGCAAGCTTCCCGCCGGGCTTCAGCACGCGGCACATTTCAGCCACGGCCGTTTCTATCTCTACGGCATGCTCGAGCGATTCAGTGGCGTAAACAAAGTCGAACGCCGAGGCGGCGAAAGGCAGCTCCGTCATGTAACCCGACACCCTTTCGATTCCAGCGGAAACGCACGCCAGCATCGCCTCCGAGATGTCGAGCCCGATGATCTTCGCCCTGGGATTGGTTTCCAGCAGGACGCGATCAAACCGTCCTTTGCCGCACCCGACGTCCAACACATGTTTATCGGTCAGATCCCCAAAAAACTTCAGTAAGACCTGAACATGCTGGATGCGCGGATCGATGGTGGCGGGGAAGTGTTCCTCATCGAGGGCGGCTTCGTCGAAGCTGCGGCGCATTTCGGAGCGCAGGGCCGGGTTCAGCGTGCTATCGGGCGTTTTTCCCGCGTGCGCCCGGGTGGGCCATGGCAGACGAAGCTTCACGCCTCGGTCAGGAAAATGGACAATCCCATTTTGTTGGTGTAGCTGGGGCGGTAGCGCTCTTTGTTGTACATCTTTTCGACGTCGATCTTGCGCGGGCCGAGCGCCGGTTCCGGAATGGGCACCGCCGCATAGCAACCCTTATTGATGGCCATCATGAGACCGTGCTCGCCTTTGCGGATGCAGTCGACAGCCATGCCGCCGAACGTGGCGGCGACCATGCGATCCACAAAATCCGGCGGACCGCCGCGCAGGTCGTAAGTCAAATCGCTGACGATTGTCTCTTCGCCGGTCGCTTCCTGAATCTTGTCGCTCAGCAGTTCGGCGACATTCATCTTTTTCCGGTGGCCGAAGCCATCGGCACGGCCGTATTCCTGCACCTCATAGCCTTCCCACTCGGCGCCTTCGGAAAGGACCACGAGCGCATAGTTGCTGGGATTCGCCTTCTTGTCCGCGACCAGGAGGGCGATCAGCTTATCGACATCCACCTTAAATTCCGGAATGCAGCAGCGCAACGAGTTCACGTAAGCGGTGTAGAGCGCAGTGTAACCGGCGTCGCGTCCGAAGATGCGGAACACACCGATGCGCTCATGCGAGGCGACGGTGGTGCGCTGGCGATCGATGGCGTCGGTGGCGCGGCCGACGGCGGTGGAAAAGCCGATGCAGTACTCGGTGTTCCGGACATCGTTGTCCATTGTCTTGGGAACCGCGACAACCTTGAAGCCCTGCTTATCCAGATGGGCCGCGAAGCTCAGCGTATCGTCGCCGCCGATCGCGATCAGGGTATCGATCCCCAGCTTCTCCAGGTTTTTGAGGACCTGCGGCGTCATGTCATAGACCGTGGAAGTCACGCCCTTTTTG
>JBDUBZ010000173.1:0-8372 GCA_040003745.1 Terriglobia bacterium | reverse complement strand
CGCATTCGAACAAGTCGGCCTCACCAATCAGCTTCTGGATCAGGCGAGACTTGCGCTCGATCTCGCGCAGGGCCGCTATGACCTCGGCCTGAGCTCCATCGTGGAGCTCAGTCAGGCGCAACTGAACCTGACTTCGGCGCAGATTGCCAACGCGGGCGCGAAATACAACTACCAGGCGGAGCATTCGATCCTTGAATATCAGGCAGGCAATCTCCGGTAAAGAAAGGGTCCGGGTGGTGGCTCTGATCGATGGGGCCGCGGAACGGGCCACGCTGCACACGCTGGCGGCGCGGGAGAGTTGGAGGCTGGCGATCGCACACGACCATCAAGCTCTGTTGCGGGAGCTCAGGCAGGCTCCGGCCGTGGTGGTTTGCGAGGGTGACTGGCGCGCTATTCTCGAAAGTCTCCGGGCGGCGGGGGCGCGCTGCCGAATGATCCTGGCAGCTCCCCAAACCGTCGATAAGCTTTGGCTGGAAGTTCTGGAGCTGGGCGGTTACGACGTGGTCACGAGCCCGTTCCATGAGCGCCGGCTTATCGACGCCATCGATCATGCCTGGGCCGAGCTTATGAAATGACGCCCTTGCGGACAGCGTAGAGAATCAGCTCCGGCGTGCCGCGCAGGTGCAGTTTCTCAAGGATATTGGCGCGGTGCGTCTCAACCGTGTAGGGGCTCAGATGGAGGATGGCAGCCGCTTCTTTGTTCGATTTGCCTTCAGCGAGCAGATGCAGAACCTCACGCTCACGCATGGTCAGCAATTCGTAGCTGTCTTCCACGCCGCGATCGTTCAACTGGCGAAGAAAATCTTCGGCCAGCATCTTACTGATAACCGGGCTGAAGAAAGCCTTGCCCTCATGCACGGCCTCAATGGCGGTGATCAGATCGGCTTCGGCCGAATCCTTGAGCAGATACCCGCGGGCCCCGGCCTTCAGCGCCCGGGCTATGTAGCCTTCGTCTGAATGCATGCTCAACACCACCACCGCGACGCGGGGGAATTTCGTAGTGATCTGCTGCGCGGCGTCGAGGCCATTGAGCCGCGGCATCGCGATATCGACCACCATCACGTCCGGCTGGAGCTTACCGGCGAGTTCCACGGCCTGATGGCCATCCGCCGCTTCGCCCACGACTTCGAAATTACTTTGGCGCTCGAGAAGCGCGCGCAATCCCGACCGGATCACGGTATGGTCGTCGGCCAGTGCAATGCGGATTTTCTTCATGCCGGTAACGGAAGCCTCACCATGATTAACGTGCCGCGCCCTGGCTCCGATTCCACGTTAAACGTGCCGAGCAAATTGGCGATGCGTTCCTGCATGCCAAGCAATCCCATGCCACGGACGGTGTCTATGCTGAAACCGATTCCATCATCCTGTACGGACAGCACCAGATTCCCCGAATGCGCGCGCAGGGTCACTCTTACACTTTTCGCGCGCGCGTGCTGCTCGCAATTGTGCAGCGCCTCCTGCACCACGCGATAGATGGAAGTTCGATACAGGTCGGGGAGCTGGCCGGGGGCGCCGGCCGCGTCAATGGTGACCGGAATGCCGGAGCGTTTCGACATCTCGCGGCACTGCCATTCGAGCGCGGGCAGCAACCCGAGGTCGTCGAGCATGGAGGGACGGAGAAGTAGTGCCATGTTCCGCACAGTTTTGAGAGAAGACTCGGCCAGACCGCGCACGGTTTGTTTCGCCGCGTCGGGAACCTCCGGCCCCAGATTGCCCAGCGTGACCAGCAGGGCCGACAGAGTCTGGCCGACCTCGTCGTGCAATTCCCGGGAGATATTGCGGCGCTCGGTTTCCTGCGCCTCGACCAGACGGGAAGACAGCTCTTTCATCTGCTGCCGGGCCTGCTCAATCTCTTTCAGATGCACGGCGCCCGCGCGCTCATACGCGAGTACGCGCCGCATGGTGAAGGCGGTCAGCAAGGCACCGAGCCCGAGCGTCAGCAGCAGCGTGACAGCGACGCGCGTTCGCAATCCCGCAAACAGCGCAGTAACTTCCAGAATGCGCGCGTTGAGCTGGTGTTCGTTCAGCGCGCCGATGCGGTCCGCTACGGCAATCATGGCGTCGCGCCGCGGATAGATCCGGTCTCGCAGAAATGCGTAACCGGCGGCTTTGCGTTGCTGTTCGGTCCATTCGGTGGCGGGTTGCATCACGACCCAGTATTCGGCCAGCTCACGATGCATTTCGCGATACGGCGCGAGCTCGGCTTCGGGCAGGACCCGTTCGAAATCCCGCACAGCGGCCTCCGTCTCGCGCCTCGTGTTACGCAGACCTTCGAGCCGCGAGCGCGCGCGGCCGGGATCGGGCTCAAGCACATAATCGCGCATCCATGTGCCCGATGAGTAGAGGCCTGAACGGATCTGATTCAGCAGGCGGTTGCGCTCCAGAAAGACATTCCGGACCGCATCGCTGCGGGTTTGAATGGAGCGCAGCGCGCGAATGTCGTCAAGGGCGGCTACGGCCATCAGCAGCAGCAAGCCGCCGAAGCCCGCCAGCAGGAGCATGCGCGTCCGGCGCGGCATCGATTATGTATGCTGCAGCATGCGGGTGATGGCAGCTTCGGTAATTTCACCGTGGGAAGCAACGGCATCGACCACTCCGTGCCGCAGGACGATCACCTGAGGGGATTCGTGCTCCACATCGATCTGGCGCGCGACCTCGCGCGAGAACACGCGCTCTTTGATGACTGGAATCATCAATACGGGAACGTCGGGATGGTGAGCGGCGAAGCGGGACATCTGGGAATAGGCCGCCCAGCTCACGGGGCATGCGTGGCTGTGCTTAAACAGAACGACCAGATCCCGTGCCAGCAATTCGGCGATGCTGGTTCTGCCTCCGATCTCCGGCATGGGAGCAGAATTTGAAGATTTACATTCACCAGCGTCTTTGCCAGTAAGCCAGCCGAACACCGTTCTATTCTCCTTTCAGAAATGCGACCGTCACGGGGCTCGCATTCGATACCGGCTCTCCGGCAGGGGTGAGGCGCCCGGAGCTGCCGTCCACGCGAAACGTGACGATATTATCATCCTGCTCATTGGCGGCATGCAGAAAGCGGCGCGCCGGGTCGAAGCAGATGGAGCGGGGAGATCTGCCGCCGGAAGGCGTCCAGTCAACGGGTGAGAGCGTTCCTTTACGCGGGTCGGACTGGAAGATGGCGATGCTGTCGTGACCGCGATTCGAACAGTAAACGAACTTGCCATCGTTTGAAACCACGATCTCCGCGGCGGTGCTTTCGCCCGTGAAACTGGCGGGCAGCGACGGTACGGTTTCGAGGGGCTTGAGCGCCCCGGTTTCGGCATCCCAGGCGCAGGTAGTAACGGTGCTGCTCAGTTCATTCAGAACCCAGGCCACCGGCAGCTTTGGATGGAAAGCCAGATGTCTGGGACCCGAGCCCGATCTTGCCGCCACCGAGCCTTGCGCAGTTGGCGCGAGTCTTCCCGTGCGCGCGTCGAAGCGAAAAACGAACACGCGGTCAAGACCCTTGTCGGGCACCACTACGAACTGGCCGGAGGGATCGAACACGATCTGATGGGGATGGGAAGCGGTCTGCTCGACGCGATGCGGGCCGGGGTTTCCTTCGAGCTGCACCAACTGGATGTGATTGACGAGCCGGACTCCGCCACTCATCGGATCGGCCCGTACGGGAAGCACTGCTACCGACCCAGAGCTATAGTTCGCGACCACAATAAAACGTCCATCGGGACTGGTTGCCAGGTGAGCGCCGTTCACGCCACCGGTCTCCGCAGTTCCGAGCAGAGTCAGATCGCCGGTGGGCCGGTAGATGGAAAACGCGCTGATGTAGCGCTCATCGCCGTGGGCCGCATAGAGCAGACGGCGATCGGGACTGACCACCAGGAATGAAGGGTTGACCAGATCAGCGACGCGCCGGCGAGGGGTCAATGAACCGGCTCGGACGTCTACCTTGTAGATGTGGATTCCGTCGCCACGAGCATTGCGCTGGGCCGTGGTGAAACATCCGACATAAGCGATGGTGGGCGACTGCTCTTCACCGCGCGCCATTCTGGCGGCAGCAGCGAGGCCCGCGCCTAAAAAACCACGCCGATCGCTCAGAGACGTACTTTACTTCCTCCGGCTGAGGACAAACTCCGACGCGGCGTCGATACCCTGCGTCTTTTTGATTTCCTGGAACTTATCCAGTACGTTACTCGCAGGCTTGGTACGCACCGCAGGCTCGCCCGCCTTCTTCCTGGCCGGCGGGGTCAGAGGTCGCTTGTCGACAACGCGCTGATCGATCTCACGGTTCCTGGCAATCCGATCGGCCAGTCTTTCCGCAGGCGTCATCTCGTGGTACGGCTTGCTCATTGGGAAACCATCATGAAACCAGTTTAGCGGGTGGCCGGGGCCGAAAACGGGGCGCGGCGCAAATCATTCGAGCGGCAGACCGGATCCCTGCAGGGCGCGCCACCCGCCATCGAGCGAAATAGCGTCGGAATAGCCCATTTTTTGAAGGTTATCCGCCACGAGGGCCGAACGAAATCCGCCTCCGCAATAGAGTACGAGCCTGGTGTCTTTGGCCGGATACAGGGCCTCGATATCGCGCTCAATGATGCCTTTGCCGAGGTGGACGGCGCCTTTTACGTGCCCCGCGGCGTACTCGTGATCTTCGCGAACGTCCACCAGGACAGCGGCTTCGCCCGCAGTCAGCATCTTCTTGTAACCGTCTACATCGGTTTCTTTTACGCGGGATTTCGCATCGTTTACGAGGGCCAGAAAGCCGGAGTTATGGGTCATATTTCCTTTTTAACTAATCTTCGCGCCTGATTTTGGCTCCCGAACCTGAAAGTTTGGACTCGATATTTTCGTAGCCTCTGTCGATGTGATAGACGCGGTCGATTACCGTCTCTCCCTTCGCGACCAGCGCCGCGAGCACGAGGGAAGCACTGGCGCGCAGATCCGAAGCAATTACGCCCGCGCCGGTCAAATGTCCGTGACCCCCGACCAGCGCTCTCCGCCCGTCGAGGCGGATGTTGGCGCCCATGCGCATCAGCTCCTGCGCGTGCATGAAGCGGTTTTCGAAAATGGTCTCGGTGATGATGGAAATGCCATCCGCCTGCGTCATCAGCGCCATGTACTGGGCCTGCAAATCGGTGGGGAAGCCGGGATATTCTTCGGTGGTCATATCGACCGGGTGCAGCGCACCCTTTGGCTGCACGTGGATCGTGGTCGCGTTGGGAGTCGATATTTCCACGCCCGCTTCTTTCAACTTATCGATCAGGGCGGTCAGATGCTTCACCACGCATCCTGTTACTTTCACATCCCCGCCCGTGATGGCGCCAGCGATGACGAAAGTACCGGCTTCAATTCTGTCGGCGATGATCTCATGGGTGGCGCCGTGCAGTTCGGAGACGCCCTGGACGCGAATAACGCTGGTGCCCGCGCCTTCGATCTTTGCCCCCATTTTGGTGAGCAGCGCTGCCAGATCGACCACCTCCGGCTCGCGCGCGGCGTTTTCGATTACGGTTTCACCGGAGGCCAGAACGGCGGCCATGAGAATATCCTCGGTGCCGGTAACGCTGATGCGCTCGAAGGAGATTTGCGTACCCTTCAGACCATTCGGGGCGACGGCTTCGATGTAGCCGTATTCCTGCGAAATGGTTGCGCCGAGGCGTTCCAGGCCGGAAAGGTGGAAGTTGATGGGCCGGCCGCCGATGGCGCACCCGCCTGGCACCGACACGCGGGCACGGCCGGCGCGCGCCACCAGCGGGCCGAGCACCAGGCTCGAGGCGCGCATCGTTTTCACGAGTTCATAGGGGGCTTCCGCGGATATGATATTCGGCGTTTCAATGGTGACGCGCTCCTCATCGACGTTTACTTCGGAGCCGATGTTGACCAGCAACCGCTCCATGGTTCGCAGGTCGCGCACGCGAGGCACCCGGTCGAGGACGACCTTTTCGGCGGTGAGGAGCGCCGCCGCGAGCGCGGGCAGAGCGGAGTTTTTCGAGCCGCTGGTGGCGATTTCGCCGTGGAGCGGGGTACCGCCTTCGATGACAAACTTATCCATTTGATTTTCTTTTTCCCGCCTCTGATTTTCCCCAACGCGTGAGCGCTTCGCGAATGCTGTCGCCAGCTTCGGATAACATGCGGCCTGCGTCGTCATAGGAAACGCCCGCCGCCTGCATTATGATGCGCTTCGAACGGTCGAGCAGCTTGAAGTTTTTCGGCTGCACGTTCACCATAAGATTGTTCCAGACGCAGCCCCTCCTGATGAAGCTACCGGTTGTAAGCATGTTGAGGACCAGCTTGGTAGCAGTGCCCGCTTTCATGCGCGTGGACCCGGCAATGACCTCCGGACCCGGCAGGGGCGTGATGGGAATTTGGGCGCGCCGGCTCAGTTCGGATTCGGGCGTGCAGCTGATTCCGACGGTCACGGCGCCCAGCCGGTTGGCTTCGTCGATGGCGCCAAGAACGTAAGGCGTGCGCCCGCTGGCTGCAATGCCGCAGAGGACGTCGGATGCTGTAAAGCCACGCGCCCGCAGATCGCGGACGCCGATGGCGGGATCGTCCTCAGTGGCTTCCGTAGCGCGGGCGAGCGCGGGTTCGCCGCCGGCGATGATTCCCTGAACGAGCTCGGGCAGGACATTGAATGTTGGCGGACATTCCGCGGCGTCGAGAACTCCAAGCCTTCCGCTGGTTCCCGCGCCGATGTAGAAGAGCCTGCCTCCGTCGGCGAACGCATGAGTGATTGCGTCGACTGCCCGGGCGATGGCGGGGAGCTCCCGCGCGACGGCTTCCGCGACCAGGCGATCTTCGTTGTTGATGACCTTCAGCATCTCGAGGGTCGGAAGCTTGTCGATCCCGATCGAGGCTGCGTTTGGCTGCTCGGTCAGCAACGCGCCAATCTCACTCATGACGTTATTGTAGGCTCGCTGCAATGGTCGGCACCGGTCCGGGAGCCGTCATGAGTTTGCAGCCATTTCGTTGGTTGGCCGTGACATCCGGCTGATAACTTCTAAGAAGCAGCGCACAACGGACCCGTCTCCGGCAAGGAGCAACGTCTTACGAACGTGGCGAGTACGAGTTTGTCCTTCGACGTCACAAGCTCGGGGACAAATGAGCTCGGGAGAGTAACATGCCCAGGCACGCTCGAGCCGGGTGGAAAATCCATCGGCTCAGTGGAGGAAGAATTCGTCTCGTCTTCGCCCGGTCTCGTACTAAACAACAATCGAACGCCCTTTCGTTTAATAGATACCAGCGCGAAAATGCATTGGACGCATTGCAGTCAAGGCTTTGCGTCAGGAATAGAAACTATTTCCGACAGGCGGCGGCCAGCCGAGCGCAACCGCGCCGCCGCCGCCGGATGCTTGTCGAAGCGCTCCAGGCCCAGAATTATCAAATCGCGCAGCACGAACTCAAAATGGTCGCGGCCGTCTGCCGTCTGCGCTTCTATTTCGTGTAACTCGGGTTCGCGCGCATACCAAGCCCAACTCTGCTTTCCCGAGTGCGAGTAGTCTTTGATGGTCTCCTGAAACAGGGCAGCGGCAAGAAGGGGGGCCTCACCATCGCGCACGCCGCACTTGCGCAGAAGATCCGCTGCGAGGTCTATCAAAGGAGTGAGGGCGGCGCTCCCTAAAGTCATGGCAGCCTGAAAGAAATCTCCGCAATCGGTCCCCAGCTCGATGTATTTCATAGAGAGCTGCCGGGCCATGCCGCGAACTATCAGAAGCGCCGGCGCGGCCCCGTCGATGACAAGGCGACCGGGTATCGGGCAATTCCGGATGCCAGCGACGCTGGCGCCGCGGTCTCGGAAGTGAGCCTCCGCAGCCTGGCCGGCCTGGCAGTCGCAGAAGACCAGAGACTTGCCCACCCATTGAACATCGGCAGCCACCAGCACCTCGAGTAACGACTGCATCTGCCCGGCGGGCGAATAAAACAGCACGGTGCGTACGCTTTCGAGTTCATCCGCGCTGCGTGCGGCCAAGCCCGCCTTCAGACTGTTGGCGATCCGGCTGGCTACGCGGTAGGAAAC
Source organism: Terriglobia bacterium (assembly GCA_040003745.1). GTDB lineage: Bacteria > Acidobacteriota > Terriglobia > Bryobacterales > Bryobacteraceae > BOG-234. The sequence continues at coordinate 388 of JBDUBZ010000173.1, read as the reverse complement.
CGCCGCCACCGGGCCAAGCGAGCGCACGCCTGTCAGCAGGCGTCCCGCGAGGCTGGCGCCGACCGCGCCCGCGCCCAGCAAACCGAACTCAGGCTGGTATGCCGATGCCCGCAATATCCTTGATCCGGAGATTCTTGATTCTATCCCGGATTTGCGCCGCCTTTTCGAACTCAAACTTTCGCGCGGCATCGCGCATTTTCTGTTCGAGCTCAACGATCAGCTTTTCCCGCTGAGGAGGCGTGAGATCTTCTTCGACAGAATCGGGCTCGGACGGGATGGTCACGTAGTCGCCCTCGGCGATCCGGACCAGCATCATATCGATAGGCTTGACGATCGATTGCGGCGTGATGTTGTTCTCGTCGTTGTAGCGAAGCTGGGTGACACGGCG
>JBDUBZ010000172.1:0-8393 GCA_040003745.1 Terriglobia bacterium | reverse complement strand
CCAGCACATGACCCTCCCCCACCTTCCTGTCTATCAATAAGGGCAACCCATTCGCGAGGCGTGCGGCGATGCGAGTACCCGTCATGTCCTGCGGAACCTGTAATTTCACGTACTGGAAAATCTCGACGCTGTCCCAGTTCTGTCCTTTACCGAACGATGGATAGGAGGTGTCGATCTGCGCCACCGACTGTACCGGTTCATTGTCGGGCGCGATGGTATGGATGGCGATGATCGGGATGCCCGCTACGGGCACGGACCGGCCTGGCGTGGCGTTTCTGCCGAGCGCGACCAAAATAGATCCGCCCGCCTGCACGTATTTCGTGAGTGCGTCTTCAAGCCTGGCCGGCACGGGGCCGGGATCCGACAGGATCACGAAGGCGTACTTCGAGACCTCGGCGTTGGCCGCCTGCTGAATAGACCGGGCTTCGAGCGTGAAAGCGGCGTCGGTCGCCGACTCCAGAGCCGCCCGGAGATACAGAGGACTGGATGAGTCATTGTCGGCGTAGACGAGAAGAGCGGGTTTAGGGTCCGAGCGTTCGACTGAAAAGAACCAGTGGTCGTCACGCGGAAACTGATCCGCGCTATCGATGCGCACTTCGCACCGAGTCGCGCCATAAGGGACATCGAGAGTGAGAAACTCCACGGTGGCACGGCCATTAGCGGGCACCTTTACCGTTTTCGACTCGATGGTTTTGTTGTTCGCGATCAGCGTAACTGTGCGGGTAGCCTCTTCGGTCGAGAACCCCGCTATGGTGGCGACTGTTCGCACCTTTTTGGTATCGAAGACCCGCCGCGGAGCGTCCACGCTTTCCACCGTCCAGTTGGGGATGGTCTTGTCGGCAAAGGAGTGCACGTTCAGTTTGGTGCCATCGTCAAGCCGCAGATCGGAGAACGCGGCAGGCATAGACGACTTCTGCAGATCGGTGTAAACGTGAGCGTCGATATCGCTCTTGAGACTTTCGGAAGTGGAACGGAGAATACGCGAAATCTCAGCGTAAGAACTGGCGTCGTCACCGGCCTCGAGTGTGGAAACGGCGGCGCGCAGAAGCTGATGATCCGTCGTCATGTCCGTCAGCAGTTTCGCCGGCCCGCCGAAGCTGACCACCTGCCCGCGATCCTCCGGCCGCATCTTCCCGATCTGGTCGAGCGCGGCCTGTTTGGCGTGGGCAAAACGATCGTCCTGCCGCATGCTGAACGAGTTGTCGATCGCGAAAACAAACGTGTGCCCGCCATTGGCGCGCGCGATGGCGGCCGACCGGATATAAGGGCGGGCGAAAGCCAGAACCAGGAGCGCGATGAAGGCGCAGCGAAGCGCGAACAGGAGAAGATATTTCAGCCGGCGGTGCTTGATAGAGCTCTGCGTGCGCTTTTCGAAAAACATCAGCGAGCTGAACTGTATCGGCTTCTGACGATACTGCTGCAGCAGGTGTATGTAGACAGGCAGACCCAGCAGGGCTGCGCCGGCCAAAAACCAGGGGGCGAGCAGACCCAACTAGCGCCTCCTTTGGCGAATGGAGAGATAGCTCCGAAGCGCCTGGTCGAGCGGCTGCGAGGTATCCATGAAAACGTATTCGAGGCCTGCCGCGGCGGCCTTGTCGGCCAGGGTTTTCCGGTGATTATCCATCTTCGACCGGTATTCGTTGCGGGCGTATTCGGGCGAGACTTCCATGGCGGTCTCGTCTTCGGAATCGAGCAGCAGAACGGGATCGCGGAACTTGGGCGCGATCTCGTTGGGATCGAGCAGGTGGAACATTACGACTTCGTTGCCGCGATAACGAAGAGGCTCGATGACCTTGATGATGTCTTCGGGCTTGTCATAGAAATCCGACAAAACCACGACGATGCCACGCCGCTTCAGATATTCCTGAAAATGCGTAAACGGCTTCGCGAAATTCGTGCGGCTGCCACCCTCCGCGTGTTCGATGGCGTGCAGCAGACGCATCAACTGGCCCTGGCGGGTGGAGGGCGGAACATACGCCTTTACATCCTCGTCGAACACGATTAACCCAGTGGCGTCGCGCTGCTGCGAGGCGAGATAGGTCAGCGAAGCCGCGATAAAGCGGGCGTAATCGAGCTTGCTGACCGGGCCCGAGGTGTAGTTCATCGAGGCGCTGCAATCGAGCAGGATTAGCAGCTGCGAATTGGTTTCACCTTTGAAGCGCTTGAGATAGATGCGCTCCGTGCGCGCGAAAACATTCCAGTCGACGTGCCGCAGATCGTCGCCCTCAAAATACTGGCGGTATTCGGCGAATTCCTGGCTGAAGCCAAAGGTAGGCGACCGGTGCAGGCCCGCGACAAAACCATCGACGACAGTCTTCGCCACCAGATCGAGCGAAGATATGGATGCGAGAACCGATGGTTCTAAAAAACGCTGCAGCATGGGGCCCCTATTCCCTTGGGGCGGGCTTCTGTTTCAACACTTCGCGCAGCACGTCGTCCTGTGAGGTGCGGTCCGATTCGGCATGGAAATTCAGCAGAATACGGTGCCGCAGGATGGGCACGTAAAGCTCGCGCACGTCCTCGAAACTGACATGATAGCGGCCTTTCATGAGGGCACGCGCCTTGGCGGCAAGAACAAGGAACTGGGCGGCACGCACGCTGCCTCCGTAGTTCACGTATTTCTTCACCACGTCGGGAGCGGAGGGATCTTTGATGCGTGTCGCGCGCACCAGCTCAATAGCGTATTTCGCCACCGTTTCCGCGATGGGCGTCATACGCACCAGTTCCTGAAAGCTGAGCAACTCTTCAGCGGTCGTGGTCGGTTCGGCCTTAGCTATGTGGGTGGTGGTGGTCAGATCCACGACCTGAAGTTCCTGCTCGGCGGTCAGGTAGTCGAGCAGGATGTTGAAGAGGAAGCGATCGAGCTGGGCTTCGGGAAGCGGGTAGGTGCCTTCGAGCTCAATCGGATTCTGCGTGGCAAGCACGAAGAATGGCGCCGGCAGCTTGTAGTGATTGCCGCGCACCGTGCAGGCGCGCTCCTGCATGGCTTCAAGTAGTGCCGACTGCGTTTTGGGCGGAGTACGGTTTATTTCGTCCGCCAGAAGTACGTTGGCGAACAGCGGGCCCTGAATGAAGGTCCACGTGCGGTGGCCGGTGGTGGCGTCTTCTTCGATAATATCGGTGCCGGTGATGTCGGTCGGCATCAGATCGGGCGTGAACTGAATGCGCTTGAAAAGCAGGCCGAGAATATCGGCCATGGTCCGGACGAGCAGCGTTTTCGCCGTTCCGGGCAGGCCGGTAATGAGGCAGTGGCCGCCCACGTACAAGCCGATACGGACCTGCTCGATGACTTCTTCCTGCCCGACGATGACGCGGTGCACCTGCCGGACGATTTCGCCGTCGACTTCACGGAAACGGGCAACGCGCGATTGCAATACGTCCGGGTCCAGCTGTGTGGTCACAATAGTCGACATGAGTCCTTTTAGTTCTTTTCTTCACCGCTGACTTCAAGTAACAGCTTCTGGGCCGGACGAAAATTCGGAGCCGCCTCCAGTGCGTTCAGGGCTTCCTCGCGCGCCTTGTCGCTCTGGCCTTCCGCTTTATATGCTCTTGCAAGATTGTAATGGCTGCCTGCAACGTCAATGGGGTGCAGCGCTACCAGAACGGTAAATTCGCGCTGGGCGAGCTTACCGTCGTTCGTTTTCAGATAGAGATTTCCCAGTTTGTCATGCAGGTCGGTATCGAGCGGGCTGATGAAATTCAAACGCTCCAAAGCCGCCTCGGCGTCTTTGAGCTTTCCTTCATCGGCGAGCAACTGCGCGTACTGTTTAATGCTGGCGGCATCGCGCCCGCTCTGCCTCGAGTATTTCGAATATTCATCGAGGGCGCACGCCTTGTCGCCCTTTTTCAGGCAGGCTTTGGCCACAATGACATAAGGGTTGCCGGTTTCGACATAGTCGGGATATAACAATTCGAGCGCGCGGCCCTTTGCGATGATGTCGTCGTCTTTTGCCTCTGGCGCCCGGGCCAACTTGTTGAGCTCGGCAAGGCCTGTGGTCCAATCCTTGAAGTTCGCGACTGTGTGTCCGGTCTCTTTATCGAGAGACGCCATAAAGGCCTTATCGAAAGCCTCGGGCTCCATCTTCAGCTGATCGCGGATGACATCCACGGTGGGACGGTTTTTCGCGAACTCATGCGCCATATCGAGCAGCTTCGATTCGCCGTAGTGTTCGGCGATGTAGTCGCAGATCTTTCCGGCTTCGAAGTAGGAGACGATGACCTGGGCGGGGAAAGAAGGATGCACAAAACCGCGGTCGATTTCGGCCACAGGAAGAAGTTTCTTGTCACGCAGCGCCACGATGATTTCGGGCGTGATGCGATCGCCCCAATCCGGCATAGTGGCCGTTTCCTCATGGACCGCAACGCCCTCGGTAAACCAGCGGGGTACGCGATAGTTTGTGAGCGTCAGGATGTACGCGTGGCTCATTTCATGCCACAAAGTGCTCGCCCAGTGAAACTGCCCCGGGGGGCGGCCGGAGGGGCTATCCATTGCGATTACATCGTTAAACGTCACGCCGAGCGCGCCCAGACCAGGCAGGCCCATGACACGAACCTCGAAGTCCGGATGGTTCGGGTAAACCTCCACCTGCAGGGGCCTGGGAAGCTTGAAATTGTACTTCTTTTCGTACACCGCCATGGCCCGGTCCATTTCCGCCTGGAAGTAGGGGCGCAAAGCGTCGGCTTCCTTCTTATCCATCTTGAGGATGGTGGTGGGCGTAGTGAACGTGACGTAGTCTTTGTACGTATCCATGAGCCGCAGTGAGTTGCGGGTGGCGGCGTCGCTCGAATGGTCGCCATTGAAGGCCAGTTCAAGTTCCTTATAGGCTTCGTCGCTGCGTCCGAGGCGCATCAGACTTACGCCGAGCTGGGAGTGAGCGGTCCAAAGCTCCGGGTCGGCCGCGATGGCTTTGCGGTAGTAATCGATGCCCTCTTCGTAGCGGCGATTGATGACGAAGAAATGCGCAATAGTCTCGTAGCCCTTCGCGCGTTTGTTAATCTTCTCAAGCCAGGGCGATGGGTGATCCGCGAGCAGGTCCATTGCGGCGTGGATCGCAATCGCATCGAGCGCGGTGGGATCTATCGCCAGTGCGGCGTCAGCCTCGGCGACGGCCTTCTTCGGGTCATCGTCTTCCAAAGCCACGCGCGCCTTAATCTCGTGCGCCTGAAAGAGCTTTGGATCGATTTCAAGGGCCTTGTCGGCAGCTTCATTCGCTTTCGAACTGAAGCCCTCGGCATAGACTCGGGCAAGGCCGAGGAAGGCCTGGGCGTTCTTCGGGTCGAGCGTGGAGGCTTCTTCGAAAAGCTTGGCCGCTTCTTCCGGATGGTAGCGCTCAAGAAAAAAATCGCCGAACCGTACCCGGGCGTTAGCATCCTTTGGCTGAGCCGCGAGCAGCGCGTCAAATGCTTTGGTCGTGCCGACGTAATCGTGCGCCCGCCAGAGCGCTTCCGCCTGCTGCAGCGTTTGCGCCGAAAGATCGAGACAGAACGGGATCAGGCAGGCAAAAGCGCCTGCGGCCGTTGCGCGAAACTTCACTTCTCGATAGCCTCCTGCGTTTTGGCAAGCTCGAGCAGGAGTGCATTGATCTGCCGCTTGTATTCTCCCGGCGCCAGCAGTTCCTTCTGATACCTCAGCGCGTCGATCTTGTTTTCTATATCTTCTTTCTTCGCGACCAGTTCGCGTTTCGCGGGATCGTTCGCAGTAACGCCCGCCGACCCATAGCGCACCAGGGGGAAAGCGGCGGCGTGCTGCTGATCTTCGAGCTGAGCATGCTCGGTTGCGAGACGCTTCTGCTCGGTGAAGAATGCCGCCGTACGCGTCTGCGCGTATTTGAAAGCCTCGAGTGCCGTTACGATTTCGTTCTTGTCGGTATCCGCTTCGGGATCGCGCAGGGCCTCAACCCAGTAGCGGGCGAAGAGAGTGGCATTTTTCTCACTCCCCGATTTGGTCGCTGTGATGAGCGTGCGGTTGTCTTTCTTAAGAGCGGGCGCGATGCCACCGCTGGCGCTGGTCATATCGACCACCAGCTGGCGCGAGGCCGGGATCCGGTTCAAAAGGGTGGCAAGCTCCGTACCCGAAATGTCCGGACCTGGCAAGTTGAACTTGTATTCGACGCCGTCGAAAGTTCCATGGCCAATCATCGTGAGAACCAGCACATCCTGCGCCTTAGCCTGCCCGGCGATCCGCCCGAGCAACGCCGCGAACTTCGCCTTGGTCGCATCCGCGCCTTTTAAGGTTTCGATGACACGATCGGCGCCACCGCCCGAGTGGAGAAGCTTGTCGGTATCGGTAGCCAGCATGGCGAAGCGCTGCTCGTAATCGGGCTCACCGCCCAGACCCGCGATCGTGACGAAATATGTTGTCGCGAAGACCGGACTCGACAGGAACACCAGCGCCAATAACGCTTTTCTCAAACGACTCCCCATTTCCGGCGCAGCAACCATTCTCCGCCGCGGATCAGCACCACAAGCAGGAACAGGATGGGCATATCCCAGATATCCAGATTCTCGTGCGCGGTGATGCCGGCGCCGGAAACCGCAACCTCATCGCCCAGACGCTTCGCGGTGGCAGGCGTGTAGTAGCTGCCATTGGTATCGGCAGCCAGTTTCTGCAGAAGTTCTTTATTCTGGGCGGCGCCGAAATTCTCAGCTACGCCATCTTCGCGGCGGAACGTCAGAGTATCCCGGCCCAGATCGGTTTTACCGCCACTTTCACGAGCCACAATTTCCGCGACGTAGGAGCCAGGCTTTTCGGCAGTATAGTCGCCCGTATAGGTGCCGGGTTCGAGCGGATCGGGCTTCATCTCGACAACCGCCGAAGCACCATCCGGCTGCACAATCGTAGCCTGAACCGCGGCACCAGTGGCGGGCTGAAAGAGCTTGTCCCGGACCACTGCGCGCAAGGGTACCTGCGTTTCATCCGACAGCACCTGATGTGGAGTAGACGCAGCAACCTGGCCCGGAGTTTCCGTCACGAGCCAGCGCATAAGCTGCTGCCAGAAGGTGAAGTCGGTCATATCCGAGTGATCCTGGAGCATTTTCCAGCGCCAGGTGCCCTCCGTTGCGAGGATGGCCGTGCGGCCATGGCCGTAGTTTTCAACGGCCAGCAGGGGTACGCCGCGATGACCGGCTTCCGCCACCGTCATCAGCACCACGGCCCCGGGCTTCGGGGCGCCGAGAGTAGCGTAGTTAGCCACTTGCGGCATCCTTTTCCAGCGTGCAATGTTTGCCTCGCGGCCTTCTTCGAGACGGCAGATGACGCTCTCACGCCCGGCTTCGGTGAGTTCGGCTCCGGCGAAATTGCGCACGAAAGTCTTTTCGGAACTGAGCCGCAGCGGCATCATTTCCGCCATCGGCGTGTTGAGATAACCACCGTCATTCAGGGAATATCGGCCCGCGGTGAAGAGAACGCCGCCACCCCGGCGGTCGGCAAAGTCGCGGATCATCTGCTGCTGCGTGGGCGTGAAATAGCTGGCTTCCACGCTTCCGATAATCAGGCCATCATAAGCGAACAGGTCTTCCGGCTTCGTGGGAAACCCGTTTTCGAGCTCATGGGGTAAAGCGGCGCCAGTGAACTGAGTGAGAGTCTTATTCTGTGTGGTCCGGAGAATGGTGCTCAGCTCAAGGCTGGGATCGTTGGTATCTGTGACAGCGCGGCGGATAAATTTGAAATCCCAGCGCGGCTCCCCTTCAAAATAGAGGATGCGCATCTTTTTCTCCGTCACATTGATTAGACGGATCATGGCGTTGTTCTGTTTGTTCTCTTCGCTCGCCACGGGGTCGATTCCGATCTGAAAGCTGTGAGCGCCGGCCGGGCCGGTGTTGAAAACAATGGCTTCGCTCTGTTCCACGTCGGGCTTCAGGGTGATTTCCTGCTGGGCCAGAGGGCGCCCGTTTTCGCGCACCACGAGTTTGACTTTCTCGCCTGAAAAACCATGCTGCCTGAAAGCCACGCGCGCACTCACCCGCGAGCTGGCAAGCGCCCGGGCCGGCACGGCAACGTCTTCCACCTCAATATCCTTATCGAAATGATCGGGCCCGAATCCTATCGTGTGGACCGGCACACGAAGCTGCCGCAACTGGGCGATAGTGGCGCGGTCTACGCCGCCGGTGTTGTCTCCACCATCTGTGAGCAGCACAATCGCGCCCAGCGGCATGCTGCCGGCCTCGGCAGCGATGTGCTTCAGGCTGTCGCCTATGCGCGTGGCATTGTCGTCGGCTTTCAGATTTGTAGTGCTGTCCACGCGAGTGGCATCGTGCCCGAATTCCCACGTACGAACCTGAAATTTACTGCTGAGCGAGGGCAACAGACTTTTATTCAAAAGGTCTTCGGCGCTCTGCAGGCGCTGCTTTCCGTCATCGACGCGACCTGGGACTAAAAAGCCCGCGAGGCTTCC
>JBDUBZ010000005.1:0-27375 GCA_040003745.1 Terriglobia bacterium | reverse complement strand
GACGTCGCCGTGTAGAAAAATTGTTCCGCCTGGCGCACATCGATTGCGGTCGCCGTGCCGCCCTGCAGCCGCAGGTTCGTCAGCCGCAGGCCGTCCTTCGCGTCCTCGAAGGACTGGTTGGCGATCTCCAGTTCCAGATCCGCCTCGCGCAGATTGAAGTAGTTTGTCGAAATGTCGGAGATCAGGGTGGTCACCACGGCGTGCCGACCCTCTTCGGTCGCGAGATACTGCGCCCGCGCCGCTTCCGTGAGCCGGCGTATGCGGCCCCAGACATCAAGTTCCCAGTTGAAGGTGAAACCGGTCTGCAGGTAACTGGCGCTCAGGTCCGTGCCCTTCGGGATAAACGTGGTTCCGGCCACGGACGAAGGAATATTCGAGTTCGAAGACACAGCTCCGCCGATTGTCGGAAAGAGCTGCGACCGTGTGATGCCCAGTTGCGCCCGTGCTTCCAGCACCCTCGCCGATGCGATCCGCAGATCGTAATTCTGTGTGAGCCCAAGGCGGACGAGGTCGGCGAGTTTATCGTCCTGAAACAGATCGACCCATTTCGTATCGGCCAGAGAAGGCTGTGTGGGCGGCATACCGCTGCCGCGAAACTCCGCCGGGGCTACGACCACGGGGCGCTGATAATTCGGGCCCACCATGCAGCCGGCGGAAAAGATCAAAGGAAGAAACAGCAGCCGTTTCACTAATCGTTCCCCCCGGCAGGTAAAGGCAGTGGCGCCAGGCTGCGGGATTTCCCGCGTTCGGCAACGCGGTCGATCACCACGTAGAGCACCGGCACGATAAACACGGCCAGAACCGTGGCCGCGACCATCCCGCTGAACACCGCGGTGCCGAGAGATCGTCTCGACGCCGCGCCCGCGCCCGTTGCGTACAAGAGCGGAGCCACACCCAGCAGGAACGCAAACGACGTCATCAGAATGGGACGCAGGCGAAGATCGGCGGCCGCCATCGCAGCCTTCTCGATGGATAAGCCTTCATCCCGCCTCAGCTTGGCGAACTCGACGATCAGGATCGCGTTCTTCGCGGCCAGGCCGATCAGCGTCACAATGCCGATCTGGGTATAAATGTCATAAGCCAGGCTGCGCAGCCAGTTGCCAAACAGCGCGCCGAATATACCGAGTGGCACTGCGAAAATCACGGCGAACGGGATGCTCCAGCTTTCGTAGAGGGCGGCCAGGAACAGAAACACAAGCACGGCTGCAAAGCCAAAGATGAAACCCTCTTTGCCCTCGGTGAGTTTTTCCTGGAACACAGTGCCCGTCCATTCGTAGTTGAAACCGGCGGGCATCACCTTGCGGGCCGTCTCTTCCATAGCGGTCGCCGCCTGGCCCGAGCTGAAGCCGGGCGCATTCTGGCCGATGAGCTTGGTGGTCCGGAAGCGGTTGTAATGGTAGACCACTTCGGGGCCGCTCACCTGGGTCGCCGTTACCAGAGTGCTCAACGGCACCATATCGCCGCCGGAAGTACGGACGTAGAAGCGCTTCAAATCGTCCGGCGAAGATCGGTAAGCCTGTTCACCCTGCAGCAAAACCTGCCATGTACGGCCGAAGCGGTTGAAGTCGTTTACGTACAGGCCGCCGAGAAACGTTTGCAGGGCGTTGTAAACGTCGGTCACGGGAATCCCCAGCGTCTGGGCCTTATCGGTATCGAGCTTCACGTTGTATTGCGGAACGGTATCGCGGAAAATGCTCTGGACCTGTGCAAATTCCGGGCGCGTGCGAGTCGCCGCAATCACCTGGTCCGCCACTTTGGCCAGTTCGTGAATGTCGCCGCCGCCGGTGCGGTCTTCCAGCATGAATTCGAACCCGCCGGAGGTCCCGAGACCCAGGATGGGAGGCAGCCCGAACCCGAAGACAACGGCCTCCGGGACCGTGGAGAACTGTCTCTGGGCGTTGCCAAGAATAGACGTTAACTGGAGCGGCTTCGCCTTGCGGTCCTCCCACGGCTTCAGCGTCGCGATGATGGTGGCTACGTTGGAATTCAGCGTGGAAGTCAGCAGGTCCAGGCCGCCGAACGTTGTCACATCCTGTACGCCGGGTGTGTTGCGAAGAATGTCCTCCACGTGATTCGTCACTTTGCGCGTGCGTTCGAGCGAGGCGCCATCGGGCAGGCGCACAGCCGTGAAGAACACGCCCTGATCTTCGTCGGGAAGGAAGCCGTTCGGGAGTACTTTGAACAAGACGCCGGCCAGCACGAAAAATACGGCCAGCCCCACCAGTGCCAGCGCGAAACGCCGCATCAGCAGGGTCACGCCGCTCAGATAACGCCGCTTCGTCCAGTCAAAAGCAATGTTGAAGCCGCCGAAGGCCCGTCCCAGCAAGCCTCTGCTGGGCGTCTTCGGCCGCAGCAGCATGGCGGAAAGCGCCGGGCTCAACGACAGTGCGCTGAAAGCCGAGATCAGCACCGAAGCCGCGATGGTGAGCGCAAACTGCCGGTAGATCTGGCCGCTGATGCCGCCCAAGAACGCCACGGGAATAAACACCGCCGCCAGAATCGCCGCAATCGCGACCACGGGACCCGACACCTCGTCCATGGCTTTAAGCGTGGCGTCGCGCCGGTTCATGCCCTCGTCGAGGTTATGCTGCACAGCCTCAACCACCACGATGGCGTCATCCACCACAATGCCGATGGCGAGCACCAGTCCGAACATGCTGGTCATGTTGATGGAGAACCCCAGCAGGGGAAACAGGGCGAAGGCGCCTATCACGGCGACCGGTACGGTACACAGCGGGATCAGTGTGGCGCGCCAGCTCTGCAGGAATACGAACACCACGAGGATCACCAGAGCCACAGCGATAAACAGCGTGACCACCACATCGGAAATCGCCGAGCGCACGAATTTTGTAGCGTCGTACGGCACGGCATATTCGATTCCGGCCGGGAAGGTCTTCGCAGCCTCCGTCATGAAGGCCGTGACCCTGTTCGCCGTGTCCACCGCATTCGCGCCCGGAGAAAGATACACAATCAGGATCGAGGACGGCTTACCGGAGGTCCGGCTGTACGTCTTGTAATCCTGCGCGCCCAGCTCCGTGCGGGCCACGTCTTTCAGGTGCAGCAGCGAGCCGTCGGGCTGGCTGCGCAGTACGATGTCGCCGAACTGTTCCGGCTCCAGCAGCCTTCCCGTCGCATTCACGGGATACTGGAAATCGGTACCGCGTGGCATCGGCGACTGTCCGATTGCCCCTGCCGGATTCTGCCGGTTCTGCGCCTGAATCGCGGTTGAAATATCGGTCGCGGTCAGCCCGAGCTTGGCCATCTTGTCGGGATTCGCCCAGATGCGCATGCCATAGTTCTGGCTGGCCGCCAGGCGCGAATCGCCCACGCCCGGCAGGCTGCCCACGCGATCGAGCAGATTGATGGTCGCGTAGTTGTTCAGGAAGAGATCGTCATAGCGGCCATCGCTCGCCGTAAGACTGATCGCCATCAGGAACGCCGAAGACACCTTCTTAACGGTGACGCCCTGGCGCTGCACTTCGGGCGGCAGGAGCGGCAGCGCAATGTTCACTTTGTTCTGCGTCTTCACGGTCGCGAGATCGATGTTGGTCCCCAGCTCATAGGTGACGTCGATCGTCAGGGTGCCATCGTTTGAAGAGCGCGAAAAGAAGTAGAGCATGCCGTCAAGGCCCACAAGTTGCTGCTCGATGGGCTGTGCAACGGTCTTCTCAAGATCCTGCGAATTACCGCCGCGATACTGGGCGGTGATCTGCACCACGGGAGGAACCACTTCCGGATAAGTGGCGATCGGCAGCGTCGGGATCGCAACGCCCCCCAGAATTACAATGATGATCGCGATGACAATCGCGAAGATGGGCCGGTCGATAAAAAATCTGGCCATGTGTTAATTCCCAACCGGTTGCGGAACCCATGGCTGCGGTTTCACCGGCGCACCCGGGCCGATCTTCATGGTGCCTTCGACTACCACCCGGTCGCCCGGCTTGAGGCCCTGATTCACGATCAGACGCTCGCCCACGCGCTCGCCCGGAACGATGCTGCGAACCAGCACCTTGTTATCCGCACCCACCACGAAGACCGATTGCAGGCCCTGTGTCTCAACCACGGCGCGCTGCGGCACCAACAGCACGTCATGGCGAACGTCGCTGCGGAATCGCACGCGTCCGAACTGACCTGGCAGCAGATTATGCCGGGGATTGGCAAAGGTCGCCTGCAACTCGAGAGTCCCGGTCTTTGGATCCACCTGGTTGACGGTGTTCTGAATGTGGCCCAACTGCGGATAAGTGGAGCCATCGGCCAGCACCAGCGCCAGTGGAGCTTTGGCAAACAGCCAGTCCTTGCGTTTCTGGAATTTAAGGTATTCACCTTCACTGACCTTAAATTTGACCCAGATGGGATCGAGCGGAACAATCGTGGTGAGGGGCGTGGCCGAAGATTTCGAAACCAGTCCGCCCACGGGAATCAGCGAATCTCCAATACGGCCGGCGATGGGCGCCAGGATGGTGGCATATTCCAGATTCAGCTCCGAGCTTCGCAGCAGCGCCTTGTTCGATTCCACCTGCGCCGCGTTGGAATCGATCTGCGCCTGGGTGGAAAGTTTTGTCTGCTGAACGTTCGCCTTGCGGGCATCCACCGCCGCCTGATTGGCTTTGAGGGCTGCGCGCGCGTTGTCGAGATCCTGCTGCGAGGCGGCCTGTTCTTTCGCCAGAGGCTCAAGCCGTTTCACATCCTGCCCGGCCTTTGCCAGATTCGCCTCGGCCTGCGCCAGATCGGCCTGAGCCTGGAGCAGAGCTACCTGATTCTTCGCAAACTGGAAATTCGCCTGGGATTGCTGCACGTCGCCGGCAGCTTTCGCTACCTCTGCCTGATAGGGGCGTCTGTCCAGTTCGTAAAGCGCCTGACCCGCCCGTACATCCGACCCCACTTCGAATAATCGTTTCTGTATAAAACCATCTACCCGGCCGCGCACTTCCACAAGGTCGCGCGCAAAAGTTTCCGCGGGATAGTCGCTGTAAAGCGGGACATCTTCCGGCTGCACTTCCGTTACAGACACCAGCGAGGGAGGCGGCGCCGGCGCTTTATCCGCTTTCACCCCGCCACCACATCCGGCAATCGTCATTGCCGCGCCCGCAAGGCAGACGCCAGTGAACAGGCGCGCCCCCGGTCTTTTTATCAGCCGCATTTTAAAGAGATGACTGAACCAGTCAAAATGATGCGCAGAATGTCGCCGGGCCTGCGTGATTCGTTACCCAGTTGCTAACCTGGTCATAATGGCCTATACGAAAATTGTTGTAACGCTGGGCCCCGCGAGCGATTCGCTCGAGACTGTATGCGCCCTGATCCGTGCCGGAACCCAGATTTTCCGGCTGAATGCATCGCACGGCCCGCGCGAACATCACCTGCGCCGCATCGCCACCGTGCGGGAAGCCGAACGCCTCACCGGCCGGGTAACCGCCATCCTTCTCGATCTGCAGGGCCCTAAAATACGCCTCGGAAAGTTCACGGGCGGCAAGTGTGTACTGAAGACCGGCGAGCGTTTTACGATCACGACCGAACCGATTTTAGGAAATGAAGTCCGCGCCTCCACCACCTACCGCGACTTTGCGAACGATGTTCGTCCCGGTGACCGCGTTCTTCTCAATGACGGCGCCGTAACTCTGCGCGCGACCGCGAACGACGGTGTTTCGGTCGACTTCGACGTGGTCCTCGGCGGCCCCATTGGCGACCAGAAAGGTATCAATCTGCCGGGCGTCAAGGTCAGTGCGCCCTCGCTCACGGAAAAAGATCTGGACGACCTCGCCGCGGGCATCGAAGCGGGCGTCGATTTCGTTGCCATCTCTTTTGTCCGGAGCGCGGCCGACGTCCTCGCCGTTCGCGACCATATGGGCTCCCGCCGGGTTCCCATCATCGCGAAGATCGAGAAGCCCGAGGCTGTTGAAAACATCGATACCATTCTCGACGCCGCGCAGGGCATCATGGTGGCCCGCGGCGATCTGGGCGTCGAGATGTCGCTGGAAATGGTCCCGCCCATTCAGAAGCGGATCATCCTGCGCGCCCGTCAGCGTAACCGTTTTGTCATAACCGCGACGCAGATGCTCGAATCCATGATCGAGAATCCCAACCCGACGCGCGCGGAGGTCAGCGACGTCGCGAACGCGATTTACGATGGCAGCGACGCGGTTATGCTCTCCGCTGAAACTTCGATCGGGAAATTTCCCGTGAACGCTGTGGAATATATCGTCCGTATAGCCAAAGAGGCCGAAAGCAGTATTCGGGTGGAAGGCTTTGGCGTGGTGGCGAATCTGGTGGAATCGTCCGATTCCCACATTGTGGCCGATGCCGCTTTCAACGCTGCCCGCGCCGCTTCGGTGCGGGCGATAGTCGTCTTCACGGAAAGCGGCTACAGCGCGCGCCTCGTATCACGCTACCGGCCGCCCGTCGAGATCATCGCCATGACCAATTCGATGGAAACCGTTCGGCGGCTGCTGATGAACTATGCCGTGACACCCGTAATGGCTCCGATCGCCTTGTCAACGGACGAAATGCTGAGCCAGATGGATACTTTGCTGGTTGATCAGGGCCTGCTGCGCCCCGGCGATAAAGTGATCTTCGTCGCGGGGCAGCCCGTGGGAATGGCCGGTTCGACCAATCTGATGAAGCTGCATCGCGTTGCTAAATAATTCTTCTGCGTGTTCCAGTGAGGGGTGGTTACTTTTGGCGACCACTCTTCACACCGACTCTCCTTCGCCTTCCAAAAGTGCAAACTTTCCGCTCTCGCTCTCATAGGTGGTAACGGTGCCCGGGCCGATATGATAAATCCATCCATGCAGCGCGAGATCGCCCTCGGCCAACCGGGCGGCAACCGTGGGATGCGATTTCAGATTTTCTAACTGCGCCACCACATTCCGTTCCGTCAATTCCTCAATAGACTCCGTCGTCACCGCCGGAGCATATTGCAGCCATGCCGAAACCGCAGGGTAGTCGGCCAGTGCCTGGGGATTCAGCACGCCTTTCATGACGCCGCAATCGGTGTGGCCGCACAGGATTACGAGGGGCACGCGAAGTACGCCAACCGCATATTCAATTGTGGCTGAAATCCCACCTATGGCATCGGGGTAGTGCGGCACAATGTTTCCAATCACCCGGCACATGAACAACTCACCGGGTTTGGATTGCGTCAGCATGTAGGGGTCGATACGTGAATCCGCACAGGAAATGAACAAGGCGTCCGGCCGCTGGCCCAGCGCCAGTTTTTCGAACAGTTCGCGGTGCTTCGGATAAACGTGCTCCTGAAAATGAGAGATACCTTTCAGAAAACTTTGGACGGACATTGGGTTGCCGTCCATCTTAGCGTGGCGCCACGAAATCGTGAAATAATGGGCCCGTGATGGTGACTCGAGCAGCTGTTTTTATAGGTCCCGTGTTGCTGCTCGCCCAGCTGCAACAGCCAGCCCAGCTCGATTTCGACGGCAAAGGCGTGGAGGCGCGGCAGCTCATTCAGAAGCAGATCGACAGCGCCGACTCCCCACGCGCCAGAGCGAATGCCCAGCGCGACATGGCTATGTCCTGGGCCTTTGAAGGCAATTGCGCCAGGACCGTCGAATACGAGCGGCAGGTGATGGATTATTGGGCGTCGCGCGAGGCTGAAGAGCCGGGCAACGCCTTTTATCAGGAGGGCGAGATGGCGAACGAAGCCGCCCGCGTCTGCATCGATTCGGGCGATCTCAATGCCGCGGCCACCTGGTATCGCAAAGGTACGGAACTCGGCCTGAAAGAGCCGGGTATTTCAGCCGACCGCCGTGCCGTCTGGGAATTCCGCCTGCAGCATGCCGAAGCCCGTCTTGCCGCGCGCCGGGGTGACCGTGCCGAAGCCGACAAGCACATCGCGCTCGCCAGGGGGGCACTCGAAGCCATGACCGATTCGCGGGCTCAGCAGGAAGCGTTCTTTCCCTATCTCACCGGCTACGTGGCGTTTTATCTGGGTGACTACCCCAAAGCCCTCGCCGATTTGCAGAGAGCCAGCCAGGGCGATCCGTTTATTCAGACGCTCCTTGGCCAGACTTACGACAAGCTCGGCAAGCATGAAGAGGCTCTCGCCAGCTACAAAAAAGCCCTGCTGACCAGGGCGCACAATCCGCCCGCCGCCTATGCCGTCCGCATCGCAGGCGCCCAGATGCATAAATAGAAACGATGCCGTGATGGCGGTTCCGTGCTCGATCAGCGGAGGAATTGCCCGGCCATCCGGGTTCCACGTTAAAATAAAAGGGAACCCCCCATGGTCGATGCCTTCCTAGCCAAAATATTTGGCACCAAGAATGAGCGCGAAGTCAAAGCGATGCTTCCCACGGTCGCTGAGATTGCCGCCCTCGAACCCACCATCCAAGAGCTCTCCGATATCGATCTCGCCGCCAAAACCATTGAATTTAAAGAGAAACTCTCTCAGGGCGCTTCTCTCGACGACATCCTTATCGAAGCTTTCGCCGTAGTCCGCGAGGCCGGTAAGCGTGTCCTCAAAATGAGGCATTTCGACGTTCAGATGCTGGGCGGCATGGTGCTTCACAAGGGCACCGTCGCCGAAATGAAGACGGGCGAAGGCAAAACGCTGGTCGCTACCGCCCCCGTATATCTGAACGCCCTTGGAGGCAAAGGCGTCCACGTCGTCACCGTGAACGACTATCTGGCCAGACGCGACTCGGAGTGGATGGGCCGTCTTTACAAATTCCTCGGCCTCACGGTTGGCGTGATTGTTCACGATCTGGACGATCAGGAGCGTAAGGACGCCTACGGATCCGACATCACGTACGGGACCAATAACGAGTTCGGTTTCGACTACCTGCGTGACAACATGAAGTTCAACCTCGCTAATTACGTGCAGCGCGGCCACAACTTTGCCATTGTCGATGAAGTCGATTCCATCCTGATCGACGAAGCGCGGACCCCACTCATCATTTCCGGACCGAGCGAGGAATCGACCGACAAGTACTACAAGGCCAACAAGGTCATCCCCAGCCTCATTCGCGGCGAGGTCATCGACGGCAAGGAGCCCGGCGAAAAATACACCACCGGCGACTATACCGTGGATGAAAAGCACCGCTCTTCGGCGCTGACCGAAGAGGGCGTTCTCAAGGTGGAAAAGCTTCTCGATATCGGCAACATGTATGAGCCGCAGAATGTGGAATGGAACCACCACATTCAGCAGGCGCTCAAGGCGCATGTCGTTTTCCAGCGCGACAAAGATTATGTCGTCAAAGATAACGAAGTCATCATCGTGGATGAGTTCACGGGCCGTCTGATGCCCGGCCGCCGCTGGAGCGATGGTCTGCACCAGGCCGTCGAAGCCAAGGAAGGCGTCAAGATCGAGCGTGAGACCCAGACTCTCGCCACCATCAGCTTCCAGAACTACTTTCGCTTATACCAAAAGCTCGCAGGCATGACCGGCACCGCCGAAACGGAAGCCGCGGAATTCCAGAAAATCTACAAGCTCGACGTCGTCGTGGTTCCGACCAACCGCACCATGCTTCGCATCGAGAATCAGGACGTCGTTTATCGGACTGAAGACGAGAAGTTCCGCAATGCCGCCGAAGAGATCAAGGAATTTAACGAGCGAGGACAGCCCGTTCTGGTGGGCACCATCTCGGTCGAAAAATCCGAGCATCTTTCCAGCATCCTGAAAAAAATGGGCGTCAAACATGAAGTTTTGAACGCCAAGAATCACGAGCGGGAAGCGCACATTGTCGCTCAGGCGGGCCGCAAAGGCGGCGTTACCGTTTCGACCAACATGGCCGGCCGCGGTACCGATATTCTGCTGGGCGGCAATGCCGAATCGATGGCGCAGGACATCCTCCAGAAACAGGGTAAAGATTCTGAGCGCCCAGAATTCAAGGCCGACTGGGATCGCACGCTCGCCGAAGTCAAAGCCGACTGCGCCCGGGAGCATGATGAGGTGGTTGCGCTGGGCGGCCTTCATATCGTCGGCACGGAACGCCACGATTCCCGCCGCATCGATAACCAGCTTCGCGGCCGCGCCGGCCGTCAGGGCGATCCCGGCAGCTCGCGCTTCTTCCTCTCTCTGCAGGACGACCTGCTCCGCATCTTTGGCGGCGAGCGCATGCAAAATCTCATGCTGCGCCTTGGCATGGAAGAGGACGTTCCGATTGAATCGAAGCTCATCACACGCCGCATTAAAGCCGCGCAGGAAGCGGTTGAAATGCAGAACTTTGAGGCGCGCAAACATCTCCTCGAATACGACGACGTGATGAACAAGCAGCGCCAGGCCGTTTACGGCAGGCGCCGGCAGCTGCTTGAGGGCTTCGATCAGAAAGAACGCGTGATGGAGATGACCCGCGGCGCCATCGGCTCTATCGTCGACCGCTGCTGCCCCCAGAACACTCATCCCGACACCTGGGATCTCACCGGCCTCCAGAACGATATGGCGACCCAGTTCGGCACGCGTATCGACCCGGCGGACCTCGCCGGCATGACCGATCAGGAGATCGAGCAGGAGCTCTTCGAACGCGCGCAGCAGACCTACCAATCCCGCGAAGACCTCGTCGGGTCGAGCCTCATGCGCGAAGCCGAGCGCAACATCATGCTGCACGTCATCGACGATCAGTGGAAAGACCACCTGCTCTCGATGGATCACCTGAAGGAAGGCATCGGCCTCCGCGGCTACGGCCAGAAAGATCCGCTCGTCGAGTATAAGAAGGAATCGTTCGAACTTTTTCAGGACATGATGGACCGGGTCGAAGACGAAACGGTCCGGTTCCTTTACCACCTGCGCTTCGAGCAGAACGCGCCGGCACTGCCTTTTTCCGACGATGACGACGAGGAAGAGGATGACGACGGCGAAGCGAGCCGCATTGAGCAATCGAAGGCCGCCGAAGAAGATCAGCGCCGCGCCGCGCAGAGCGCCGTGCAGGATCTGACCCGCAACATCCAGCGGCAGCATGAAAAAGAGCTGAAGGAACTTCAGTTCACCGGCACTAACGGCACCGATACGGGGCCTAAGGCAGCGTCCAACGGCGGCCCCAAAACAGGCCGGAACGATCCGTGCCCCTGTGGCAGTGGCAAGAAATTCAAGAAGTGCCACGGCGCGTAAACCATGAAGGATGCGCCAGCGTGGCGATGGCATAGGCAGGGCCTGGATGGCAGCCTCGCCGGCCGGTCCGCCGCGGAGGTCTTGAAGATGACCGGGTGGTCGCGTTCTGTAGGCAGCGCGAATCCTTACCTCGCTTTATTCGCCCGGGCGGGCCTGCGCCGTGAAAAAGTGGATGCCGCGCTCGCCGCGTGCGAGATCCATGAACTGCCGAGCGCCCGCGGCTGCACCTATGTTCTGCCCGCCGAAGATTTCGCGCTCGGACTCGCCGTTGGCAGGTCTTTCCGCGGAAATGAGATGAAAGTCGCGGCGAAGCTCGGCGTAACCGATGACGAGATGGAGAACCTTCGCGGTGCGATCGCGAAGGCTTTGGCCAAAGGGCCGCTCGATCCCGATGCCATCCGGTCGGCGGTGGGCGATACGGTTCGAAGTCTCGGACCGGAGGGAAAGAAGAAGGGGATTACGACTACTCTGCCGGTCGCCCTGGGCCTGCTGCAATCCGCCGGGGAGATTCGTCGCGTGCCGGTCAATGGCCGTCTGGATCAACAGCGTTATCGTTATGCCGGCTGGAACATCAAGCCCAGCGGTGATTACAGCGATCTCGCACGGAAGTTTTTCGCATGGACCGGCGGCGCACCGGCGGCGGAATTCCAGGCCTTCGCCGGACTCGGCGTTAAGGCTGCCAAAGACGCAATGGAACCACTCAAATTGGTTGGCGTTGAGGGGGATATCCTCATGCTTCCCGCCGACTGCGATGCCTACGAAAACTTCCAGCCTCCGAAGCAGCCGCAGTACTCACTGGTGGGCAGTCTCGACAACATCCTCCCCCCGCCGGGAGTGCAGGAAGTCGGGCTGCATCGGATCATCGACCGCGGCCGGCTGGCCGGTACATGGGACTTCGACAGCGCCACCGAGTCGATTGTCTGGAAGGCGCTCGGCAAAGCCGACAACGCACTCAAAGAAGCTGTGCGCAGGACTGAGGCGTTTATCCGCGAAGACATTGCACAGGAACAGAATGTGAAAATGAAAGGCTCGCTGGGGGCTTAAAAATGTTAACCGCGTGCCTGGCAGATCCCGCAGCCAGGGAGCACGATACCGGCGCGGACCATCCCGAACAAGTCGCGCGCTGGGACGCAGCCGTTAAGGGCCTCGGAGAACGGCCCTTCACAGAATCCTCCCGCGCTGCGCGTTTCGACGAACTCGCGCTCTGCCACACGCCGGACTACATTCGCATTGCGCAGCGTGACGTGGAATCCGGCCGCAGCACTCTCTCGACCGGCGATACCGATATCGTCCCGCGCTCTTTCCATGCCGCCGTGCGTGGGACGGGCACCTGCCTCAACGCCGTGGATCTCGTCATGAAACAGCAGGCCCGGAACGCCTTCTGCATTGTGCGGCCCCCCGGCCATCACGCCTCCGGAGCCCGGGGCATGGGCTTTTGTCTGTTCAACAATATTGCCGTGGCCGCCCGTTACGCGCAGCAATTCCACGGCGTGGAGCGAGTTCTCATAGCCGATTGGGACGTTCACCACGGCAACGGCACGCAGGATATTTTTTACGAAGACCCGTCCGTGTTTTTCTTCAGCACTCACCAGCACCCCTGGTACCCCGGCACGGGGCGGGAGGACGAAACCGGTGAGGGAGCAGGGCGGGGAACTACGCTCAACTGCCCGCTGCCCGCAGGCTCCGGACGCGACCAGATCCTGAGCGCCTTCCGCGACCGTCTTCTGCCCGCAATGGATGACTTTCGCCCGGATCTGGTGATGATCTCGGCTGGCTTCGACTCGCGTCTGGGCGACCCCCTTGGCCAGTTCCGGCTAACGGACCCGGACTTCGGTGAGCTTACTCAACTACTGCTCGAAATCTCCGACAAACATTCCCGCGGCCGTTTGATCTCAATCCTCGAAGGCGGCTATAACCTGGCTGGGCTGACTCGCGCCGTCGCCGCCCACACAGCCGCTCTCGAAAGTTCCTGAGTCGTGTTCAGGCGGCTTTCTTCGCACGCCTGGTTTTCGAGGGTTTATTCGCAGGCTTGTTGGCTTCAAGACTCCGCTTCAGGGCATCCATGATATCCACTACTGGCTTCACCTTCGGCTGCTCGACTTCCGTGAGTTTTCCGCCCTTGCGCTTTTGCGCGATCAGACGTTCCACATTCTGGCGATATTCGTCCTTGAATTGAGAGGGTTTGAATGCCGCAGCCAGTGTATCGATGAGACGCTTCGCGAGATCCATCTCTTTAGCCGTGTATTTCCCGCTTTTCGCGCCTGCACCCTTGTTGGCATTGTGGAGTTCGTTATCGAAATACATGGTGTGCAGAATCAGACCGCTATCCGACGGCCGGATGATCACCACGTGCTCGCGCGCATGCATCGCCACCTTCGCCACGGCATAGTATCCGGAATCGCTCATGGCCTTCAGCAGCAGACCATAGGGCTTGCCCGCAGCCTCTTCCGGGAGCACATAATACGACTTCTCGAGGTAGACGGGATCCACCTCGTCAGCCTTGACGAACTGCACAATCTCCATGGCCGTCGCGGTGGGAGGCGCCACTTTCTTCAACTCCGCATCGTTGACAACGATGTAGCTGCCCTTCTTGTACTCATAGCCTTTCACCATCTCATCGCGCCCGATCGGCTTGTCTTCCTTCTGGCAATACCAAACCTCTTTGACCCGCGATTCATCCTTGCTATGAAGCATGTGGAAATGAATGGTTTCGGGCCGGGCGGCAGCGGCGAGGCGAACGGGAAACGATACGAGGCCAAAGCTCAGATAACCCTTCCAAACGATTGCAGGCATGCCCCCACACGCCTGCAACCCGGGTGCCAACCAACTAAGCCGCGGCGTTAGCCGGCTGTTCGTTGTGATGGAATTTCACCGAGACCAGCTTCGAAACCCCGGCTTCCTGCATGGTCACGCCATACATGGACTGTGCCGATTCCATCGTCTTCTTCGAGTGCGTGATCACGATGAACTGGGTGTCGACAGCCATCTCGGTCAACAGCCGTGTCAAGCGGCCGATGTTGGCCTCATCGAGCGGCGCGTCCACTTCATCGAGCACGCAGAACGGGCTCGGCTGGTATTTGAAGATCGCCATCAGCAGGCTCAGCGCCGTGAGCGCTTTCTCGCCACCCGAAAGCAGCAGCACGTTCTGCAGTTTCTTTCCGGGAGGCGAAGCGATAATGTCGATGCCGCTTTCATTGACGTTTTCCTCGTCGGTCAGGCGCATTTCGCCTGTACCGCCTCCAAACAACGTCTGGAAACACTGTTTGAAATTCTCGTTGATGACTTTAAACGCTTCCGTGAAGCGGGTCTTCGAGAACTCGTCGATTTCCTGAATCGCCTTCTCGGTATCGCGAATGGAATCGAGCAGATCCTGCCGCTGCGCCGTCAGGAAGTTCTGGCGCAATTCGGCTTCCTGATGCTCTTCAAATGCCGTCGGGTTCACGGCGCCGAGGTTCTCGATTTTGGTCCTGGTTTCCTGGTAGGATTTCTCGGCCGCCTGCAGCACCTCCGGCGATACATCCTCCGGGGCTTCCAGTTCCGCCACCGGTAGATGCAGTTCCTTCTGGCTGGTTTCATCGAGGAACTGCAACTCAGACTGCCGCCGCGTCAGTTCCACTTCGATTTCAGAACGGCGCGCATGCCCGACTTCGATCCGCGTGCGCAACTCCCGCAGAACTTCATCGGCGGAACTCAGCGACCCGCGGTATCCCGTTTCCTGCTGAGCCATTTCGAGTACCGAGCGCTCGGCCACCGCGATCTGCTCGCCGAGCGTTCCCACCTTCTGATCGAGCTCGATATTCTCGTTCAGAATGCGAGCCCGGTTCTCACCCCAGCGCTCGGTTTCCGCCCCGATTTGCTGCCTGCGGTTCGACATTTCACGCTGCTGATTTTCGAGGCGTACGAGCGCCGCGCGCTCGCCGCGGTGCCGTTCTTCGAGAGCCGCCAGGCGCGACCGCAGCACCGAATGTTCTTCCCCGATGCGGCGAGCCTCAACCTGTGCGTTCTCGAGCTGCTCCCGCAAGGCCTCGAGCGCCTGCTCGCGCTCTGCGCGTTCGGCGTCTTTCTTCTCCACGATCTCCTGGTTCTGCGCCCGCCGCTCGTGGGCGCGCTCCTGCTCGCGATCCAGCCGTTCTAACTCCTGGCGTGAAACGGAGATCCGGGAGTTCGCGCGGTTGATCTCCTCGATGGCGCGCTTCAGATCGTGATCGAGCGATACGGCTTCTTTCTCGCGTGCCTGCTGCAGTTGCCGAAGCCGCTCAAGCTCGGTTTCGAGCGTTGCGGTCTCGCGCTGCAGAGTCTCCTGGGCCGTTGTCTTTTCGGCCAGCAGCCGCTCCTGGTCTTTGAGTTGCGCCGCAAACTCCCGCATCTCGCGTTTGAGCACCAGCGGTCCGCTCGATTTCTTACGTCCGCCTGTCAACATGCGGCCGTGATACGACTGCCCATCGGCCAGCAGAAAATACTGATCCGGATTCGCGTCGGCCAGTGCCCGCGCCTGGCCCGGGTCTGCGGCCAGGTAGCACTCGGCCAGGCGCGGCAAAAGATTCCGCCCCGAGAGGCCATTGGTGAAATTGACGTACTGGCTGAGCCGCGGCAGTTCGAGCCCGGTGGCAACAGAAGTTTCGCTTGACGGCGTCTCGACCAAAAACGTTGCCCGGCCTTCGAGCTCAGAGCGCAGCAGGTTCATGCTCTGCTCGGCCTGCGACCAGTCCTTCACGACGACGTATTCAAGCTCGTCATGCAGAAATTCTTCCGCGGCACGCTCCCATGCCGGATCCACCTCGATGAAATCGGCGACCACGCCTTCGGGCCGGAATTGACCGGCGCGTCCGCTTTCAATCGCGGCCAGCAGCTTCTTGGTGGATTCCGTCGTGTAGGTGTGATGCGACAGGATGTTGTCGAGCGATTCGCGTTTGGCGCGCAACCGCGAACATTCGGCGCGTAGTTGATCGAGCTGCTGACGCAGTTCGCCAGCTTGCCGCCGTCGCCCGACCAGATCCTCTTCGGTTTGCTTTCGCCCGGCGGTAACCGTTTGCAGCTCCGCCTGGCGCGTGGCGATGTTCTCGGAAAGCTGCTGCTTCAATACACTGAGGCGCTCAATCTCACCCGATGCCGTCTGTTCTTCCTTTTGCACCCGCGCCCGCTCGCGCTCGATCCCCGCGAGGTAAGTCTCGGCCTGCGCCAGTTGATTACGGATGGTGGACGCTTCCCCGAGCAGCCGCAGAATCACCGCGCGCGACGATTCGATGGTGCGCTCGGCATCGCGTACGCGTACCTGAATTTCATCGCGGACGCGGTTCATCTCCATCAGCCCGTTGCGGACCTCATGCATGTTCCGCTCAAGCTCCGCCACGCTCTCGCCGAGGGTGACGCGCTCTTTTTCCGTGTTTTGCAGACGGCCTTCGAGATCGCCGGTCTCCTGCTCAGCGCGGGTCATCCGCTGTTCAATCGAAGCCGCCTCGCGAACCTGCGACTCAAGCCGGCCTTTGGTGCGCTCCGCCTCCACATTCATGGCCGCCAACTGCCGGCGGGCTTCGGTGAGCTGGGCTTCTAATGCGTAGAAAATCTCCTGCGCCTTCTGCCGTTCCGCATCTTTATCGGAGGCCTGTACGGTGGCGTCCCTGAGCTCACCCGACGCGGCTTCGAGGGCGGTCGCCGCCCTGTCGGCATCGGCCCGCAGCGTCACGAACCGGCCCGCCAGTACGGTGCGCAGCTGAATCTCAAGATCGCCCTTGAGCTCCTGATAACGCTTCGCCTTCGCCGCCTGGCGCTTGAGGGAATTGACCTGACGCGTGACTTCTTCGAGAATGTCGAAGACCCGCGCAATATTCTGCTTGGAGCTTTCAAGACGCGCTTCGGCGAGGCGGCGCCGGCTCTTGTATTTCGTAATCCCGGCCGCTTCTTCGAGCACCGCGCGGCGATCCTGCGGCTTCGAGGACAAGATCTGTCCAATGCGGCCCTGCTCGATGATGGCGTAACTTTCCGGGCCCAGACCGCTGCCCATGAAGATGTCCTGAATGTCCCGCAGCCGGGCCTGGCGCCCGTCGATCAGGTATTCGCTTTCGCCGGAACGGAACAAGCGCCGGGTAATCGTGATTTCGCCTGGTTTATTCGTGCCGCGGGTAGTAATGTGTTGAGTCGCCGGGTGAATCTGGTGGACTTTCGACTCTTCCACATCATTAGCCGCCACCACATCATTCGCCGCCTGCACTTCCTCTGAGCCTTCCACAGGAGTCGCTTCCTCCGGCAGAGCCTGGGCCGCCGCGAGCAGCGGAGCCTGTTGCGCAATCGGATCCACCAGCACCATGGTGACGGACGCCATGCCCACGGGCTTGCGCGATTTGGTGCCGGCGAAGATCACATCTTCCATGCGCGCACCGCGCAGACTGCGCGCCGACTGCTCGCCCAGCACCCAGCTGATGGCATCGCTCAGGTTGGATTTACCGCAGCCGTTAGGTCCCACGACCGCCGCGATTCCATCCCCCGGAAAGCGGAGTTCCGTCTTATCGCAGAACGACTTAAACCCCTGGAGTTCGACTCTTTTTAACTTCAGCACAGCAGTACCTCGTGACCTTCGAAAGCTCGGGGGAGAGCGTCTCTATACTAGCCCGGTTTTCGGGAAAAGTAAAGTAGCATAGATACAGGATGCAGGGGTATTTTTAACAGAGCCACTATTTGTAGTGGTCCGGTAGCGAGCCGGGACGGGGGTCCGCCGGGGTTTGTCGTCGCGCAAATGCCGTCCCGATCGCTTCGGAGGCCATGCGGCGCGCCCGCGTCACGCGCAGCAGCCGGGGGCACAGCAGGCGGCGGGCTTCGTAGCACGGATAAAGGCGCCCATGAATTTGCCTTCCACCTGAGGCGCGATGGCGTCTACATCGACGCCCTGGCCGCTCAAAAACGTACGGGCATCCTCAATGTCATATATGCGGGTCGGTTCGATACCGATATCGCCAAAGCCCGCAGCCGCGAGTTTGGCGGCATACTCCGATTCCTGGAGGGCTCCGGCGATGCAGCCGACCCACAGCAGCATGTTTTGCCTCACGTCCGCCGGAACTTCCCCGCGCGTGACCACATCGGAAACGGCGAGACGGCCTCCGGGCTTCAGAACGCGGAATGCCTCACGAAATACGCGATCCTTATCCGCCGAGAGATTAATCACGCAATTGCTGATAATCACGTCGACGGACTGATCGGGCAGCGGGATCTGCTCAATCTCGCCGCGAAGAAATTCCACGTTCGTCACTCCGGCTTTGCGCTGATTCTCGCGCGCCAGTGCCAGCATTTCATCGGTCATGTCGAGGCCCCAGGCTTTGCCCGAAGGCCCGACGCGGCGCGCGGACAGCAGCACGTCAATGCCGCCGCCCGAGCCGAGGTCGAGCACCGTTTCCCCGGGATTGAGCTGCGCCAGCGCTGTGGGATTGCCGCAACCGAGCGACGCCAGCACCGCTTCTTCCGGCAACGTGCCCGTTTGCGACGCGTCGTACAGGTTCGAAGTAATCGGGTCGCAGCAGCCATCGAGTGCGGCGCCCGCTCCACAGCAACTGCTTCCGCCGGTGTTGACGCGGAGTGCTGCCTGGGCGTATTTCTCTTTGACGATCTCTTTGATTTCCATTTTTTAGTCCTTTCGTCTATTTGCAGAGGCGTACAATCGCCTGTGGCTCAACTGCCTTGTTGCGCGTACAGCACTCGGCGTACAGAAAGCCAAGCAGTCTCTGTAAAACCTCGGCGTTCGCGGAATACCAGAGATAGGTGCCTTCCCGTCTGACCTTCACCAGATCCTCGTTCTTCAGCTTTTCCAGATGATGCGACAGGGTGGAGGCTGGAATGCCCAGTTCGCTCCCGATGTCGCTCACGATCATGCCCTCCGGATGGGCCGAAAGAAGTACCCGCATGATGCGCAGACGCGGTCCGGCGCCCATCGCGGAAAACATATCGGCGAAGCGTATGACATCTTCTTCAGTGGGCGTAACGGCCATAGTTAATTGTAATTCTACAATACCGGAAATATCGAAGCAAGTGGCTTCCGCATTTTTATCTCCCCTGCCGCTTCTTGGCCAGTGCGCGAACGGAATATCTTGTAAGGAGGAAGTATGCGAGAAAACGCGCTACCCGACGCGGAACTTCGGAAACTGGTGGATGCAGTTATTGCTGCCGATGCCGCAACCGTCTCACGGCTGCTCGCCGCTTCCCCGGATCTGGCGCGCGCGCGTTTTCAGGAAGGCGCGACTCGCGGAAACTCGCAGGAATTCTATCTCGAACAGCTGGGAAGATATGTTCTCGAAGATGACTCCGCACTGCACATCGCCGCCACGGCGTACAACAAAGAAATCTGTCAGATCCTCATAACCGCGGGTGCGGAAATCCACGCATCCAATCGTCACGGAGCCCAGCCGCTGCATAGCGCAGCGGCTGGTCAGCCGGGCTCGGGCCGATGGAATCCCGTTGCCCAGTCCGCCACCATAGACGTTCTCGTTGTGGCTGGGGCCGACCCCAATGCCGCCGATAAGCGTGGTGTCACACCTCTCCACATCGCCGTTCGCACCCGCTGCGCTTCAGCCGTGCAAACGCTTCTAAACTGCGGCGCGGATCCCGCTCGTCTGAATAAAAACGGTTCAAGCCCAGTGTTGCTGGCGAGTCTGACTACCGGTCGTGGCGGCAGCGGCTCGCCCGAGGCGAAGGCGCAGCAACAGGAAATTCTGCAGCTCTTCGAACAGTACGCGGCTAAGGTCCTGTCTTAGATTCCGCTGGCCCGGACCCAGAAGCTTTCGCGCCACGTCGCACCGGGCGCTACCGACTGCAACTGCGAATACTTGCCATCATGCGCAAGATTCGCCGCATTCGTGATCCCGGCCATCGGCTCGAAGCAAATGTAATTCTGCCGCGGCGGCGAATAGACGACCGCCGCCGTCCATTTAGGCCCATAGACGACTTCAATCTTCTCCCCTTTGCCTTCGATGGAAAAAATCGCGTGGCCGTCTTTGTCCCGGATCAGGTCGGTATATCCGTTATCGATGGCCCGGTCCTTGAGCGGAGTGGGGTCGGGCAGGTCCATCGGCTTCATCTCACCGGTTGCTACCAGACGGGCGTCGGCCACAACTGCCGTCTTCGCGGGCAGGTGCGCCGTCGCTTCGTCGCGCGGAGTGTCGGGCAGGTTGTAGTAAGGGTGGAAGCCGATCATCAAAGGCATGGGCTCGGCACTCCGGTTGATCACGGTGGTAATCACCTCGAGCGCGCCATCGGCCAGACGGTAAGTGATTTCGTATTCATGGGCGAAGGGCCAGTTCGCCATCAGTTCGGGATATTTCCAGAATTCGAAACGGCTGGTGACCCACGCGGCTTTAGCATCGGCGCGAACCTCCGTCACCTCCCACAGAGGAGAGCCGGAAAGCATGCCATGCATATAGACATTGCTCTGCGACGGGCGCATGGATCCCAGAGTGGTGTTGAAGGTATATTTTTTGTCATTCGCCCAGAAGCCTCCATCGGCCACGCGATTGGCCCACGGCGCCAGGAAGGGAATTCCACTCAGGCCCGGCCTTTGTTTCAACGCGCCCACATCGGCCGCACCAAGGTACAGGATGTTCTTCCCATGCACCTTCATTTCATAAACCCGGTTGCCGATCGAAGGGGCGACCCCGACATCCACCCCGTGCGAGGCATCGGTCAGGCGGATTACGTCCACGCCATGATCGGTGGTCTTCTGAGCAGTGTAGTTTTGAGCGGCAGCCATAAGCGGCAATAGCAGGAACACAGGTAAACGTGTCATCACGGTCTATTGTGTCTCATTCTATTTCTTGTAGCCGATTTTGCGCAAGAAATCGTGGCGATCCGCGGCTTGTCCGGTGGATTCCACGCCTTTTGGCGAAGAGCCGTCGATCACCCCAAGAACGCCGCGCCCCTGATCCGTCTCCGCGACGATCACTTCGACAGGATTGGCGGTGGCGCAGAAAATTGTGCATACCTCAGGCGCCATCTGAATCATCCGCAGGACATTGATGGGGAAAGCATCGCGCATGACGATCACGAAGAAATGCCCGGCCCCCACTCGCGTGGCGATATCGACAGCCGCTTCCTGCAAGCCGGCGTCAGTGCCATCGCGGCGGGTCAGGCAGGGGCCGGACGCCTCATTGAAGGCCACGCCGAACTTTATTCCCGGAACCGTATTGACCAGAGCCTCGAACAGATCCTCAACGGTTTTGATGAAGTGACTCTGGCCCAGAATAATATTGGCGCCTTCCGGAATTTCGAGCTTGACGGCGAGAAGATTCATAGACAACCAAGCGTATCTCTGGCAATCAGCAATTCTTCTTTGGTCGGAATCACCCAGACAGAAATGGCCGACGTTCCAATCTGTCTGTCCGTGTTATCCGCCGCTTCATTCGCGCCGTCGTCGAGTGCGATTCCGAGCGAGGAAAGGCCCTCGCAGATGCGCGCCCGGACGGCTGCCGAGTTCTCCCCAATGCCCCCCGTGAAAATTAAAACATCCGCACCGTTCATGGCCGCAAGGTACGCGCCGATATACTTCCTGACGCGATAGCAGAAGTTGTCCACGGCCAGGCTGGCGCGTTCGTTCCCGCCCTCAACCGCCTTGAGAATATCGCGCATGTCGTTCGATACTCCCGACAAACCCTTCAGACCGCTTTCGTTATTCAGGATCCGGGATACTTCCTCGGGTGACAGACCCTCATGCTGGATCAGATAGAGCACCGCGCCCGCGGCGAGATCGCCGCTTCGGGTGCCCATGGAGAGCCCTTCGAGGGGGGTGAACCCCATTGAGGTGTCGATCGATTCTCCACCTTCGATCGCACACACCGAGCAGCCATTCCCAAGATGGCAGGTAATCATCCGCAGATGCGCCCTGCCTCCGCTATGCACCGCGGCGAATTGCCCCGACACATAGCGGTGCGAGATCCCATGAAATCCATAGCGGCGGATTTTCTTCTCCGTCACATACTCGTACGGCAGCGCGTAAGCCCAGGCGCGCGGTGGCATGGTCTGGTGAAACGCGGTATCGAAAACGGCCACATGGGGGGCGTTCGGAAGATGCTGACGCGCCGCCCGATAAGCCTCAAGGTTGTGTGGGTTATGCAATGGGGCCAGGGCGGAGAGCTCTTCGATCTGCTTTTCGACCTCGGCATCGATTACCACCGACGAACGGAAGCGATCGCCGCCATGAACGATGCGATGCCCCGCCGCCCCGACCTGAATCCCCGCCGCCTTTTCGAAGACGCTTTTCAAAGCGCCCGTCATGCCGCCGGCCCGCTGCACCGTGTCCTGCAACTCAATCGTGTCCTGCATGACGCGCCTTTCGGCCGGCATGTCCCAGATTTCGAATTTCAGAGAAGAGCTGCCCGCGTTGAGAACGAGAATGTTCATTCGGCCGGCCAGCGCCAGCCGGCTACTTCGGGCAGGTCCTCACCATACTCGCGGATGTAGTGCGTATGGTCCGTGAGTTTGTCGCGCAGCTTTTGCCGCAGATGGCCGCTGATGTTCTCAATGCGCGGAACGCGGTCGATCACATCCATTGCAAGGTGAAACCGGTCGATCTCATTCAGCACGCACATATCGAATGGCGTGGTGGTTGTGCCTTCCTCCTTAAAGCCGCGCACGTGCAGTTGCTGGTTGGTGCGGCGGTAGGCCAGGCGGTGGATCAGCCATGGATAGCCATGGTAGTTGAAAATGATCGGCTGCGTTTTCGTGAAGATGGAGTCGTATTCCTTATCTGAAAGCCCGTGCGGATGTTCCGAGCGCGGCTGCAATGTCATGAGATCCACCACGTTTACGACACGGATCTTCAGATCCGGCAGGTTGTGACGGAGCCAGTCGACCGCGGCAAGGGTTTCAAGCGTGGGGACATCTCCGGCGCACGCCATGACCACATCCGGCTCGCCGCCACAATCGTTGCTGGCGAATTCCCAGATGCCAAGTCCGGTGGTGCAGTGCCGCACCGCGTCATCCATATTGAGCCACTGCGGAGCTGGCTGTTTGCCCGCGACAATCACGTTCACGTAGTTGCGGCTGCGCAGGCAGTGATCGGTGACCGAGAGAAGGGTGTTCGCATCGGGCGGAAAATAGACCCGAACCACCTCCGCCTTCTTGTTCATCACATGATCGACGAAGCCTGGGTCCTGATGGCTGAACCCGTTATGATCCTGCCGCCAGACATGCGAAGTGAGCAGGTAGTTGAGGGATGCGACTTGCCTTCGCCACGGAATTTCGTTACAAACCTTAAGCCATTTGGCGTGCTGGTTGAACATGGAATCGACGATGTGTATGAAAGCCTCATAGCATGAGAAAAAACCGTGGCGCCCGGTGAGCAGATAGCCTTCGAGCCAGCCCTGGCACATGTGTTCGCTGAGCACCTCCATAACCCGGCCGTTCGTAGACACGTGATCGTCAGTCGGAATGATCTCCGCCATCGACTGGCGATCGGTCACGTCGAAAAGGGCGTTCCAGCGGTTGGAACTGGTCTCATCGGGCGAGAAGACGCGAAAGTTCTTCGCGTCCCGGTTGAGCGTCATCACATCCCGCAGAAAACCGCCCATGACGCGCGTCGCTTCCGAATCCACGGAGCCCGGCTTCGGCACCTCCACCGCGTAGGTCCGGAATGAGGGGAGCGACAGATCTTTCAGCACCAGACCTCCGTTGGCGTGCGGATTAGCGCCCATGCGGGCGTTGCCCTTCGGGGCGAGCTCGCGATATTCCTCGCGAAAGCGCCCTGCATCGTCGAACAATTCTTCGGGCTTATAACTGCGCATCCACTCTTCGAGCATCCGCAGCTCATCGGGTCTGGTGTGCGGATCGCTCAGCGGTACCTGATGGGCGCGAAAGGTGCCTTCGATCGGTTTGCCGTCGAGTTCCTTCGGGCCGGTCCATCCCTTGGGCGAGCGCAGAACGATCATTGGCCAGGAGGGCCGCGCGGTTGATCCATTTACGCGTGCGGATTCCTGGATGCGCCGGATGTCGCAAATGGCCGCATCCATGGTCGCCGCCATTTTCTGATGCATCTGCTCCGGCTCGTGCCCCTCGACGAAATAACACTTGTACCCGTAGCCTTCGAAAAGGGCCACCAGTTCGCCATGCGGGATGCGCGCCAGCACTGTGGGGCCGGCGATCTTATATCCATTGAGGTGCAGGATGGGCAGCACGGCGCCATCTCGCGCCGGGTTAAGAAATTTGTTCGAATGCCAACTGGTGGCGAGAGGCCCGGTCTCCGCTTCGCCATCGCCTACCACGCACACCGACACCAGGTCGGGGTTATCAAAAACCGCTCCGTAGGCGTGCAGCAGGCTGTATCCGAGCTCCCCGCCTTCATTGATCGAACCCGGCGTTTCCGGCGCCGCGTGACTGGGGATACCGCCAGGAAACGAGAACTGCTTGAAGAGCTTCCGCATTCCCTCTTCGTTCTCGGGAATGCTTGTGTAGAGTTCGGAATAGGTGCCTTCGAGATAAGTGCTGGCGACCATGCCCGGGCCTCCATGCCCTGGCCCGCACACGTAAATGGCGTTGAGGTCGAACCGGCGGATGACGCGGTTCATGTGGGCGTATATGAAGTTGAGCCCCGGAGTGGTGCCCCAATGGCCGAGCAGCCGGGGCTTGATATGTTCGCGCTTGAGAGGCTTTCGGAGCAGCGCATTATCCATGAGATAAATCTGGCCGACGGAAAGATAATTCGCGGCGCGCCACCACGCGTGGATTTTGCGAAGATCCTCTGAATTGAGAGTGTCTTCGGGACGGGATTGAACGGTCTCAGCCTGCATAGCCGATTTTGGCACGCGAAGATGACAGAACGCGCCTTTGAGTTCGGCGAAATGGAACGAAAATGTGCTGAAGATCAGTGTTATGGTTGGGCCTCAGGCTCACGCTGACCAAATTGAAAAAAACGCTTGGATTGCTTGTACTCTGCCTCGGCTGGGCAAAGGCGCAAAATTATATCGTTTCGACATACGCGGGAGGCGTTCCGCCCCCCGATACATCCGCGCCTTTAACGGCCTCGATAGGCACTGTCACGGGCGTCGCCACAGACCCTGCCGGCGCCGCGTATTTCACGAGTCTCAACTGTGTCTTCAAGGTGAGCCCTTCCGGCGCCCTGGTTCGCGTGGCTGGGACCTCGACCGCTGGTTACACGGGCGATGGCGGGCCGGCCGTCAAAGCGCAGTTCTCGGGGCCTTCTGGGCTGGCGTTCGACCCTGCGGGGAATCTGTTTGTAGCTGATACCGACAACGATCTTATCCGCCGAATCTCACCCGGTGGGATTATCACGAGTATCGCGGGCAACCGCACAGAGGGTCCGTCGGGAAATGGCGGGCCAGCGACCGCGGCCCAGTTGTTCGCTCCAACCGCTATTACCGTGGACAATGCGGGAAACATCTACTTTACGGAGGGCGGGGCAAGTGTGCGGGTCATCCGCACCAATGGAATTATCTCGGCGGTGGCGGGTAACGGAACCCTGACGTCATCCGGAGATGGTGGTCCGGCTGTCAATGCGGGCTTGAATGGGGCGCGAAGCCTCGCCATCGACGCGGCCGGCAACCTTTATGTCGCCGAGTTATACCGTGTCCGTAAAATATCGCCCGGGGGTATCATCACTACCATCGCCGGAACGGGAAAGTCGGGCTTTTCCGGCGATGGGGGTCTGGCCACGCTGGCCCAGTTCACCATTCTCTCCGGCATCGCGGCCGAGGCGTCTGGAAACCTGTTTGTTGTGGATGTGGGGAACCATCGAATTCGGAAAATCTCCGCTGACGGTATAGTCACCACTCTCGCAGGTAACGGACCGGGCGCCGACGCTCAGGTGAATGCCCAAAAAGGTATCGCGGTCGATCGGTCCGGCAACGTATGGATAGGGGATAACGCCGTGCTCACGCGGATTTCCCCAGCAGGAGTCATTGCAAGCGTCGCGGGCGGTGGAGGGGCGAGCTATTCGGGCGATGGCGGGCTTGCGACTCGTGCGCAATTTGCCTCCCCGCGCCAGATTGCTCTCGATCGACTTGGCAATCTCTTCATCCCCGACTACAACAACCTCCGGGTCCGCCGGATCACGCCGGACGGAATCGTAACCACCGTCGCTGGCACCGGTTCGGTGAGCATCCTGGGGCAGGACGGTCTACCGGCCACCAGCACAAACCTTCTCTTTCCACTTGCCGTGTGTACCGACGTCGCCGGCAACCTCTATATCTCCCATGCCGAGGGCGTGGCCAGAGTCTCGCCCGATGGTATCCTCACCAACCTTGCACCCAACTCCTATAGCGCTACGCAGATCGTTCCCCAGGGTCTGGCCGTGGACAAACAGGGAAATTTGCTTGTTGCGGAAGGCAGTTTTTCACGAGTGCGAAAAATTTCCCCTGCCGGGGTGGTGACCACTGTGCCGGCCCGGTTCGGATTTCCGGTGAGTCTCGCCATAGATGCACTGGGCAACATGTTTGTGCTGGATCTGGACAGCCCGAACGGCACGAATAATGGCGATGCCGTGGTATTGAAAATGGATCCCGCGGGTACTGTCACGCGTGTAGCCGGCGGCGGCACAGTCAGTGGAGACGGCGGACCGGCGGTGAATGCAAAACTGCTATTGCCGACGGCGATCGCCGTTGATGGGGCCGGCAATATCTTTATAGCTGAGTTTCCCGATATCCGAAGAGTCGCGCCCGACGGCACCATCACAACGGTCGCCGGTAATTCGTCTTCGTATGGGTATTCGGGCGATGGCGGCCTCGCGACCAGCGCGGAAATTGGCAGCCCTTCCGGAATCGCTGTCGCGGCCGACGGAAGAATCTTCGTGGCAGACGGCGACAACGGCGCCATCCGGCTGCTCACGCCGACCAGTCAGGTGGCGGCTATTGGCGCGGTGGTCGATGCGGCGAGCGAAAGCGCCATTCCTGTCGCGCCGCGTAAAATCATCGCGATCTATGGAGTTGGCCTGGGGCCTTCGCCGCTGGTGGTGGGAGCGCCCGTCAATGGCGCATTCGGAAGGCAGGCAGGCGGAACAACCGTTTCGGTCAACGGCCTCCCCGCGCCGGTCATCTACTCCTCAGCCATGCAGGTCGCCGCCATTGTTCCCTATGCCACAACGGGTTCTTCGGCGCAGGTCACGGTAAGTTATAGAGGACAAACTACGGCCCCCTTTACGGTTCCGGTTGTCGCCACTTCTCCGTCGCTCTTCTCTCTCAACGGAACCGGCGCGGGGCAGGTTGCCGCGGTCAATGCCGCCGACGGATCCATCAACGACGCCACGCATCCGGTCAAAGTAGGAGACTATATTTCGCTCTACGCGACGGGAGAAGGGCAGACAGACCCCGTCGGCGTAGACGGCCTGCTGGCAAATA
>JBDUBZ010000171.1:0-8438 GCA_040003745.1 Terriglobia bacterium | reverse complement strand
AGCCCGGCGCAAGGGACTAGTAGGAGTTCCCTCAATGGGGCGGCAGGCATCAGCGTGGATCGGCGGCCCGTCGTCCATGGGTGTCCCGAAACCGTTCAGCACGCGCCCCAGCAGGCCCGATGAGACCTCCACCCCGGACTGGCCGCCGCGCGCGATAATGCGATCTCCCAGGCAAACGCCGCCGGTCTCTTCGAGAGGCATCGAGAGAACCCTGCCATTGCGGAACCCCACGACCTGGGTACGAAAGACCCGCCCATCGCGCTTTCGTACCTCGCAGAATTCGCCGAGTGCGGCAGCCGGGCCGCGCGATTCGATCAGCAGCCCCACCAGCTCGACAACTTCGCCTTCCATGCGAATCGGCTGGATGCGATTCACGATCGCTTCATATCGGCTGAGATCGATTTCGGGAGCGTTCACAGATTCCTAGGTTTTCGAAAACTTATCGGTAAGACCGCGATTAATTTCTTCGAGCTGAACATCGACCGAGGCGTCGATCAGGCCTTCCGCTGACCGCAGCGTCAGGGTTCCGGGCGGGACCGACGGATCGGCCTGGATTTCCACACGGGAAAGTTGGTTTGCCGGCAGCGCGGACCGGATGGCGTCGGCAAACTGAGGGTGGATCACGACCTGGTACGATTCGGCCCGCGCCATCCGTTCGAACACAACGCGCGCAAGGGCCGTCAATGCACTCGGGTCGACGCTCATTTCACGATGGAGCACGCGCCTGGCAATCAGCAGCGAGAGCTGCACCAGATCTTTCTCGGAACGCTCGCGAATGCCGGCGCGCATGGCGATCAGTTCCGCGGTGGACGACGCGAGCCGTGCGAGTACCGGAACCAACTCGAGGCGGGACTCGCGTTCGCCCTGCTCACGCCCTGAGGCGGAAGCATCGCGGTGGACCGAAGCGAGTTCCTCCTCCAGCTGGCGGATACGGTCGAGAGCGGCGCGCAGGGCCTCAGCCGGGACCCCCTCGGACCTCGTCTCCAGCGGGAGTCTTGCCGGAGACCTGCGCATATCGACGGGCGTGAACCGGACGGGCTCGGCGCGCCCGGCATCGAAGGCATCGAGCACCTTAGACAACATATTGTTCTCCGGCGGCGCCGCCTTTCAGTGTAAGAACGCCTTCCGCCTCAAGCTGACGGACGACCGCGATGATCTGCTGCTGTGCCGCTTCCACCTCCTTGATACGGACCGGTCCGAGTGCTTCGATATCCTCTTTCAGCATTTCGGTGGCGCGGGCGGACATGGTTGCGAAAAAGTGGTCTTTGAGCTGGTCGGTGGTGCCCTTCAGCGCCAGAGTCAGGATCTTGCGATCGACGCGCGCGAGGATTTCCTTGACCTGATTGACATCGATCATCTGGAGATCTTCAAAGACGAACATCAACTGACGTATCGTTTCGACGAGGTTGGGATTCTGGCGCTCAATAACCTCCAGGATGTCTCGGCTGGTGATCGAATCGAGGCGGTTGAACATTTCGGAAACGGCGCGGACTCCGCCATAGGATTCCCGGCTGATTTCGCCAAGGGCCTTGAGTTTCTGGCTGATCACGGAAGCGATGGTGCTCACGATCTCAGGCGAAATCTGGTCCAGATTGGCCATGCGGAGCGCCACATCCGACCGCAGTTCGGAAGGCAGCGAGGTCAGCAGCGCCGCGGCCTGCGAAGGTCCGAGATGGGAGAGCACCAGCGCGATGGTCTGCGGGTGTTCGCTGTGGATAAATTTTGCCAGTTGCTGGGGGTCGGCCTTCTGCAGTGCATCGAGGTTGCTGAAATCCGCTCCCACAGCCTTGGTAACGCGGTCGATCAGCTTTCTTGCGACTTCGGGGCCAAATGCCGAGACCAGCATCTTTCGGGCATAATCGATTCCGCCGCGCACCACAAAATCGTGCGCCATGTTCATCTGGTAGAACTCTTCGAGAAGTACTTCGGCCTGTTCGGCGCTGATGGAATCGAGGCGCGCCACCTCGCGCGCCACCACTTGTACTTCCTCTTCCGAGAATTGCTTGACGATTTCCGCGCTGACCTTATCCCCCAGCAGCACCAGCAGCATGGCGGCCTTGCGGAGGCCGCTCAGACGTTCCTCGGATTTGGCGACGGCTGTCATGAGGTGTGCACCGGCGCTTTGTCGCCTACCCACGTTCTCAGAACGTTGGCGGCGCCGATCGGATCTTTCTGCACGGAGTCGCGGATATGTTTGGTCAGAGCGTCGGTCTTCTTGGTATGGCCTGGGAGCTTGATCCTCGTCAAAGCTTCGGCCTCAAGGAGTTCGTGCGCACTCTGATTGTCGGCGATCTGTTGTTCGAAAACTCCAGTCTCAACAGCCTGTGCCGGCGCGGCCGGGGCACCCGCGGCAAGAGGGACGGGGGCCGTATTCTGGGCAGGTGCGGCCCTTCTGAGACCCGATCGCCTCGCCAGCAGGAACCAGGCCGCGATAGCGAGCAGGAGAACGATCGCCGCGCCGCCCACGATGAGCTGCCGATTCGATTTTGGCGCTCCCTGAGTGCCGGAATCCGGGCCGGTGAGCGACGGTGGTTCAGCCGAGAGCGTGTTCTCAAAGGGCAGCGTCTCAACCGTAATCTGATCCCCTCGTGTCTCGTTGTAGCCGGTGACACCCGCAACTACGTCGTGAACCACCTTCAGCACCTGTGCCGAAGGTGGAATCAAAGTCTTGCGCGCCTTCAATCCCACGCCATCCCAGCGCACCGTCTGGTCGACGAGTATCGCGGTCGATATTTTTTTCAACGTCCCCCGGGGGGCGACGGTATGGCGTATGGTTTTGCCGGGCTGGAACGTCGTATTCTCTGTGTGGCGCGTGGAACCGCCGGCGCCTCCGCTGGCCCGGGCCGGGGGCTGAGGCAGGTTGGCGGCCGTCCCCGGAGGGCCTCCCGCAAGCGCGGAAGTGTTGGACTCTTCGCTGGTCTGCGACTGCACGATCACGGACTTCGAAGCATCGTAAACTTCGTCGTTCTCTTCCATGCTCGTGAAGTCGCACTCGACACTCAGACCCGCCCGAAAGCGGCCCGCGCCGAGCAGCGGATCGAGCGAGGCATTGATTTTCGTCAACAACTCGGCTTCGACCTGATGGCGATAGTCGAGACTGGACTCGGCGAGTCTCTCTTCGCCGCCCTCGGCAGCGTGTGGACGGTTGAGCAGACGGCCGCTCGAGTCGATGATTGCCACCGCATCGGGCGACAGCCCTTCCACCGCGCTTGCAATGAGGTTGGCAATAGCGGTGACTTTCGATTGTTCGATGCGCCCGTTGCGCTTGAGCTGAAGCACCACCGTGGCCTTGGGGGGCTCGCGGGCGTCAAGGAACACGGACTCTTTCGCGAACGTCAGGTGGATCCTCGCCAGCGCCACTTCCGAGAGGGTGTTGACGGTGCGTTCCAGCTCGCCTTCGAGCGCCCGGCGATAGTTGACCTGCTCCGCAAAGTCGCTGGCTCCAAGGTTCGGCCGATCGAATAATTCAAAGCCGATGCGGCCTGTGTGGGGCAAACCGGCGGCGGCTACCGCCAGTCGCGCTTCTGCCAGCTGGGACACGCCAACCAGGATAGTGGACCCTGTTTCGTCCAGCCGGTACTCGATTCCAGCCTCGCGGATCTTCGCTACCACGGCCGAGGCGTCTTCGGGCGCGAGTGAGGTGTAGAGAGGTTTAAAATCGGTCTCACGCCTCCACCGCAGCAGGCCGAAAACCATACCAACGCCAACGATGGGCACCACAATCAGAGAGATCCGCTGGCCCAAACTCAGCGAATTCCACATCCTCAAAAATTGGTTCATGACGTGGAAGGTCCCGGCATTACATCGGCATCTTCATAATTTCCTGGTACGCCTGAACGAACTTATTGCGGACCTGCTGGAACAGGTCCAGAGTCAAACCGGCGCGCTGCGAGATGATCGCGACGGTATGGACGTCCCCTCTGCCGCCTGTCAACAGGTCGGACGCGGCGGTTTTAGCCGCTGCCCCCGCCGCCTCGACCGAGCCGATGGCGCCGCCGAGGGCGTTGGCAAAGCTGTCAGAATCTCCCGGGCCCGGGGGCGAGATGCCCGGAAGGTTCTGAACGGGGTTGGGGAGGAAAGCCTTGAGAGTGGAAACTGTCATGGTGGTATCTAGCGGAACAGATCGATGGAACGGGCGATCATATCTTTCACGGCTGAGATGGCCGTGACATTGGCCTGAAACCCGCGCGATGCACTCATGAGGTCGACCATTTCCTCAGCCGGGTTGATTTTAGGAAATGCGACATAACCCTGGGCGTCCGCATCCGGATGTCCTGGAAGATAACGGCGCTCCGGTTCGGTCTCGTCCACGCGAATCTGAGAAACAGCCACGCCGTCGGAGGTACCGCCGGAAGCGTCGAAGAGCGCCGATGCGAACGTCCCTCCCATGGGGACCGAGCTGAAGACCGCGTCCTTGCGGCGGTAAGCCCCGCCTTCAGGGGTTCGCGTAGTGTCTGCGTTGGCGAGGTTTTCGGTAATGGTTTCGGCGCGAACTCTTTGCGCGTCCATTCCCGAAGCACTGATGGATATGGCTCCGAAGAGACTCATTTACCGGCCCTCTGTGATCGCGGACTTCAGGTCGCGAATTTCACCCTTGATCATTTGCGAGGCCAGATTGAAGCGCAGCGTATTCTCCGCAAGGATCCTCGCCTCGCGATCCATGCTGACGTTGTTACCGTCGTTTCTTGCCGGGAGTCCGGAAATCTCTTCGGCGCCGAGGGAGCTTTCGTGGAGCAGGTCGGAGAACGCCTGGGGCGGCGGCAGGTCGCGGGTCTTATAACCGGGGGTATCGGCGTTGGCGATGTTCGAAGCGACGACTTCCTGACGCCGGGAAAGGTAGCTTAGAAAGTTACCGAGGTCTAGTGCTGTATTTGCGAACGTCATAACCATGACGGTGCACCCTGACACCCAAACAAAAGTCCTTATTCTTCTTTGGTGTAACGATGTACGGCCCGTCAGGAATCCGTCACGACGGCAAAATCCTGCCGTTCCCCCGGCATTAGACCGCCAGGAGCGCTGAAACCGGAAATCGCGCGGAGCCGGCTGAGGGCGGAAAACAATTCAAGCCGGGAGGCGCGCGCCAGAGACAGCGCTTCACCGAGTTCTTTCAGATGACGCTGCAGCTCTTCGGGACCGGTCGCGGGTTCCTGCCGTCCCAGTTCCGAGGCGAGAGAAGCGGCGGAGAGTGCGGCGGCGTCGTCCCAGTCGTGATGCCAGATGGCGTGCTTCAGGCGTCCGATGGTGTCGGAAGCTTCGGGCGAACTATCAGAGAGTGTTGGCATCTTTTTGGGTGGCGCCGGTATACTGCCCGAATAATCCGGTCACGTAGCTGACCTGGCTCTCGAGAGCGGCGATGGCGGCATCCGCTTTCGCAATCTGCGTGGTCAGATTGGTCTGCAGGGAGGAAATGACTAATTGTTCCTTGGCGATTTTCACCTGCTGAGCGCTGATTCGGCTGGTTACGGTGGCTGCCTCGGAAGGAATCAGGCCTGAAACGGGGTCTTGTATCGAGCTGAGCAGATCGTGCGCGGACTTGAGAAACCCCGACCCGGTCGAACTGCCCAGCACGCTCAGGAGCCCGGAGAAGTCGGCACCAGCCGCCGTTGTGAGCGCACTCGAATCCACCGTCAGTTTGCCGCTCTTGTCGAGGGTGATGCCGTAGTTGGCAAGAGCGCTCGATGGCGTCCCGTTATCGAAAGTTCCCAGACGGTGCAGCACCGATGTGGCTGCCTGGAGAATGCTGTCGCCCTGGAGCGCGCCGCCGCTTTGCCCGTGATTCGTGTTCACGGCATCGACGGCTGTGTTGTATGCCTGAGCGAACGAACTAAGAGCTGCGGCAATTCCGGCTGAGCTGTTGCTGACGGTGATTGTGGTGGTTTGGCCGGCCGCGCTTTGGCCCCGCAGATTGACGGTCACGCCGGGAGCCAGCGTAACCGAGCGACTGGTGCTCGAGATGTCGGTGGCGATCCCATTTATTTTGTAGGTCGCGAGCGCCCCGGCTGTGGAGGACTCAATAAGGTTGCCGCCCGCTCCGTCCGTCAGAGTAATGGCATCTGTGCCAAGATTGACTGCGCGCAGGGACAGGCGGTAGTTTGGCGATGCCGTTGAACCCGTGTTCACCAGGGTCGCCTGCACGCTGGCGCCTGCCTGCGAGTTTATCGCGGCCGCCAACGCATTCAGCGAGGACGAT
Organism: Terriglobia bacterium; assembly: GCA_040003745.1. Lineage (GTDB taxonomy): Bacteria > Acidobacteriota > Terriglobia > Bryobacterales > Bryobacteraceae > BOG-234. The sequence goes on along the minus strand of JBDUBZ010000171.1, from coordinate 2,248 downwards.
CCGGGTGCAATGGTGAAGCTTGCCCCGCCGGCATTCAGCGTCAGCGGCAGGGTGGCTCCCAGGCCCTGAGTGGCGGGGTCGGAGACCGGCGATCCGGCGGCCGCGCTGATCGCCGTGGAATACGCGCCGAGACCCGTTACCTCGAGGGAATAGGTCGCTGGCGCCGCCTCGGAGGTGACCGTTGCGCTGGCGATACCTGCATCCGAAATCGATGAATTCAACCGGGTGGTGTCGACAGCGTTCTGCAGAGCGTTCGAGGAGTTCTGCAATATTGCAAACGCGCTCCCCAGGCCGAAAAGAGCGGATTGTTTATCGTTGAGAGTAGTCAGGCTGGCGTTAAGAGAATCGAGCGGCAGCGAGGCGATGCCCACCGCCCGGGAAAGAACCTGCTGGAGACTGGAGCCGAATTTACTGATACCTGTGAAAACCGGCGCGAGCGCCGACGACAAAGGCGATATTGAGCTTCCCATAAGCTTTCTTTCAACCCCCAGCGGGCGGGCCTGAGAGACTCGGCCCGCCCGTTTAATCCATCAACTTCGATCAGCCTTTCAGCAACGAGAGAACTGCCTGAGGAGCTGAGTTCGCCTGCGCAAGTGCGGCGATAGAAGCCTGCTGCAGGACCTGAGCTTTGGTCAGGTTGGCAGCCTGAGCGGCCACGTCGGCATCACGAATTCCCGCCTGAGCGGCGGCATAGTTGGTGATCTGCGACTGAGCCAGATTAACGGCGTAGTTCAGCTTGTTCTGGCCGGCGCCGACCTTACCCTGAACGAGTCCAAGATTGGTAACCGCCGATTGCAGAGAGACCAGCGCCGCGAGCGCCGCCCCTGTGCTCGAAGCACCGGCCGCGGGCGCCGTGACGGCAACCGCTCCGGCGGCGCCGAACAGGTTACCGGTACCGCCACCGGCCCCGGCGGTATACGCGGTCTCGTTTACGCTGAACGTATTCGCGCTCTGGAACGAGATGTTGCTGCCGTTGGCTGTCTTCACCGCGGAGATACCAGTACCGCTCAGAGCCGTATTGAGCGTGGTAAGAGCCGCCGCGAGTGTACCGGCGTTGGTGTTGTCGAGCGTGAGTGAAGTGGTCTTACCCGCGTTCTGGAAGACGACCGTTTCCGAAGCCGACGTACCGCCGCCCAGAGTAAACGCGGCAAACGCACCGCCCGCCCCTGTGGAGCTGTCGAGACTGTATTCGGCACTATTGACCGCGGTGCTGTTTGTTGTAGCGATCGCAGTACCTGCGCCCGCAGCGGCGGCCGTGACCGAGAAGGCAGTGCTGCCACCGAACTGCAGCTTGCCGTCGCTGGCGATCGACGCATTGATGCCGTAAGACGAAAGCGAACTGTTCAGGACGCTGACCGCCTGCGCTCCGGAAAGACCGGCCGTCCCACCGGTCACCCCCACGGTGACATCCTGGTTGCCAGTCGCGGTTCCAATGTGGAACGTAAAATTCTGCGTGCCGCTGACGAGGAACGACACCGCGGCGTCGTCCACCCGCACGAGGTTACCCGTGAGTTCCGTGCCGCCGCCCGCCACACTCGCGTTGCTGAGGCCGAGCGCTGTGGAATCGACCGCATTATTGGCGCCGCTCAGATCGACCGAAACCTGTGCGTTAGCCTGATTGCTGCCGCCTCCGACATAAGTTACCAGATTGGTGTTGTAGGTGCCGCCGGTATCCAGTTTCACGTTCGCAGCCTGCCGGTTGACTTCCGTCAGCAACCCCTGAAATTCGGTATTCAGGGTGCCGCGATCACCGGTAAATGTGGATGTGGCGGATTCGGTGGCGAGAGTGCGAAGACGATCGAGAATGGCCGAAATGTTGTTGAGGCCGCCGTCCACAATCTGCAGCGCGCTGACTCCGTTATTGGCATTCAGCACACCCTGCGCCAGTTCGACGCTGTCGCCGCGGTACTTATTGGCAACGGCCAGCCCGGCGGCGTCGTCGGCGGAAGAGTTGATCCGGTATCCCGAAGATAGCTGCTGAATCGTGTTGCTCTGGAACTGGCTATTCACCCGGATATTGTTCTGGGCGATCAATGAGGCAACGTTGGTTTGAATTGAGAATGACATTTTTTTCCTTTTTAACCTTTTGAACCTTCGATACTTGCCCGTCGGTACCGGGTGCTGGTTCTCGCGAATCCTTTCGCGATGCCCGCTGTATCCACCTGAGAACTTATCGGCCAGATTACAAAGAAGCTTGAGGAATAGAACAAGTCGTGCTAAATCGTTTCGAGAACGCGAAAGCCTTCCG
>JBDUBZ010000170.1:0-8460 GCA_040003745.1 Terriglobia bacterium | reverse complement strand
GATGATCCGAGCTCGCTCGACTATACGATGCTCGCTCTTGCCCCGGCGGGTCCACTCCCGGAGCTTTCCGATCTCTTCCGGCGTAAGGGCGATCACTGACTTTGGCTGGCGCATCAACCGATATGCAAGTACCTTTATTATTGCAAGTTAGTACTAGAGACGACCGGCTAGCCTAGTAGGCTGTGAGATTCTTGCATTGATGTCGAAATCCAAGAGAAGGCGGAATCAGCCCTCACCACGAGTAGTTGCTCCTCAAGACGCGAAGCCGACTCGTTTATTAAGTAACGAGATGTTGTCGCCGGCGACCGTTCGTAGATCCTCACTACCCCGGTCAATGCGGTGGTTTACAATCGCCTCTTTGGCGTCGGCAGCTTCAATACTGGGCGGTGTAACAGCCGCGTATCAGCTTCAGCCGAACCTAACGGTTTCCGGTATCACGGTCACGAACCCTAAAGACCCATTTTCTACCAGCTTCACCGTTGTCAACGGCGGTTATTTTTCATTGCGCTCTCTCCGGGGTGGTTGCCATGGCCAAAAATATGAGTTAATAAATGTTCCGTTAAACAAGGGCTATCATGAAGCTTTCACGTGGGAGCAAGACGACGCCGCGTGGGAGACTTCATACGATGCATCGGCGATCAGCGCCGGCGAAAGTTTCTCGGTTCCATGTAGAGCGAGGGCTGCTTTCTACGCCAAACCGGCGGCGGGGGGAAAACCGATGACGATTGTTACACGTCAAATCGGCGATCAAATTGATTTCGACGAGCAACCGGTTCAAATACGAAACGCAGACGTCATCTTGACTCTCCAGTATCATCTTGGGGTGTGGCCGTTAGTCTCCACAAAACATTTTCGTTTTTCGACGAGACGAAACGACAGAGGAGAAATTCTTTGGGTGCCAGAGCCGCTGGCAAGTAGAAAAGTCTTCAATTCGAAGGGTAAATAACAGAGGGGGCCCTCTGGGGGCCAAACGCAGCGGGCCGAGCAGTGGTCGCTCCACAATGCGCGGCGTTATGCGAGCCCGGTTACGTTTCGTGTAGCAACTTCCGGAACCGGACTCGAGGTCCGCCAACTTTCGGCTGGCGCGTGACCCGTGACCAGCCTGGGCATCGCCGGCCGCCCGCCAAAGTGATTTTGCTGGGGCGGGAAAATAGGAAGTGACCGCGGTTCAGCGCGGAACTTGGAATTTGTAGGCCCGGGTCTAATCTAACTATGGCGAGTCTACGGCGCGGCTTCCTTTTGGCGGTGCTAACGGCAAGCGCGTGGGGAGAGACCGCGGCGCCTTCCATCTCGCGCGAAGTCATTCTGCCGCAGAGGGGTCCGCAATGGCTGGAACCGGGGCAGTTTATCGCGATTTACGGCCAGAACCTGGCGCCGCCGGGCGGTTGCTCAGAGAAGCCGGAGCCGAGGGCGGGCACCTATCCGACCGCTGCCTGCGACACGCATGTGACAGTCACGGAATTCCGGCCGGATTGCAGTTCATCGGTGAACGGCAGATCAATATCAAGCTCCCGGCGGGCATCCCGTCTGCAGGGCTTGTCGCGATCGTGGTGACGGTGCGGGGCATGAGCAGCCAGGAAATCAGCGTTCCCATCGGCAAGCCGAAGCTGATGCTGTCCCTCGCGGCCCGCGCGTATGTGCACATGCCCGTGTGGATTGCGCACAACGCGACGGTACCGTATCGCGACCCGGTCTGGTATCCAATCGGCCTGAGTGGAGCAGGTTCGAAGCACGGCGGAATAGGGTGATGCTCAAGCCGCTCGACATAGCCGTGCAGGGCGCCGTCGGTGGATCGTTGGGCGGAACGGCAAATTCAAGCGAGCCGCTGCCGCTTCATTTGCAGTACCGGTTCGACGAGCCGGGACAGTACGAGATCCGATACATCGTCGCGCGGAGGGAGCCGGATCCGCCGCGCGGGCTGCGTACGATTGTTGGGCAGTCGGACTGGACGAATATCGACACTGAGCCGTTTTCGAGCGCGAAGCGGACCGAATGGATTTGGGAGCTCGAAATGCCCTCATCGGGTGAACAGTTGACAGGAAAGGTGCTGCCGGAACTGCTGGCGCTGCCGGATGCGGCTGCTCTCGCGCTCGTTTTGCCGCAGCTTTATCATGCGGAGGAATCGGTCCGGCGCTACGCTGCCGAGTCTGGCGATGTTCGATGGCGCGGTGGTCGCAAAGCAATTGACACCGATGATTCGCGAGAAAGGACCGACAGAGGAAGTTGCGCGCCTGCTTGACCAGAATGAAAACCTTTTCGAAGGCGGACACGAAGCGTTCCTGAGACTGCTGCCCAAATTTCTGAATTCGCCGTCCATGCAGGCAGGGGCGCTGCAGTACATCGTCTGGGAGCCGAATCATGAGTGGGGAAAGGAAACCCGGTTTCAGGCCAGGCGCGCGGCGCTCGTGATGAGCGCGGCGCCGGGAATACTGGAGCACGGCGATGCGCAACTGCATCAGTTGCTGGCACTCGCGCTCGGTTTCGATTCAGACGGGACCATCGCGCCAAATGTTATGGCAGATGATTGACGGAGGTAAGGCAGCGGAACAGTCAATGATCGCGCTGACATGGATCGGAGATGCGCGCGATTTGCCGCGGCTAGCCGAGTCCATGAGCCTTTCGCTGCCGTATGCTCTGCATCATGCGTATGGAGACGCGGCGCTACCCTGGCTCAGAAAGGCAGCTCGGGAGACGGATAAGCCAGCGTTGCGCCTTGCCTGCGCCAAGGAATTGGCGATTGCCGGTGAACGCGACGGATTCCTGTATTTGCTGCAGGCAATGGATGAGGAGTTCATTCAGGAGTGAAGCAGTTCAGTTTGTACGGGAACGGTTTCCGGAACTTCGCGGGCTGGCGGCGAGCAGGCACCCATGTGTCCATTGGCGGTGAATGGGCCAACTGCGGTGTTCTGGAAGCACTCAATCTTCGCCTTCAAAACACGATATACTCGCTTGCGACAGGAGACCTATGACTCTTCAATCGCGACGCTCGCTGTTGCGGGCGCTGGCTGCCGGTGGGGCTGCGTACACCGGTCCCGGGTTGTTTGCCGACGCTCTCAAGACCACCGCCATCCTCGGAGAAGGTCCTTTCTACCCCGACAAGTTGCCCCTCGATACCGACAATGACCTGCTGGTCGTCAACGACGGCATTACACCGGCGCTGGGCGAAATCGCTTACGTTTCGGGACGCGTGCTCACGAAATCGGGCGAGCCGCTGCGCAATGGCTATGTCGAAATCTGGCAGACCGATACCCACGGATCGTACCTTCATTCCGGGGGCCGGAACACGGGTGGATACGACTCGAATTTTCAGGGCTACGGTCGCTTCGTAACCGACTCCAAAGGGCAATACTTCTTCCGCACGATCAAACCTGTCCAGTACACGCTGCAGGGAGTCTACCGGTGCCCACATATTCATTTCGCGATCAGCAAATCGGGCCATCGGCTGATTGCCACGCAGATGTTAGTCAAGGGCGACCCCGGTAATGACGCCGATGGAATTGTGAAAAGCAATCGGGCCAAAGGCGACATGCTGGAGTCCGTCATGGTGGATTTCAAGCCGCTCGCCGGATCGAAGCTGAAGGAATACAGCGCGAACTGGGACATTGTCATCGGCCGCACCGCTCAGGAGATGGAGGACGGGACGCTAGGGATCGGTCTCGGCCGACCGGATCGCCCGAAGTTCAATCCAGCGCCGGCCCCGAAATAATTCGCTACGGTTTTCACGAAACACCTTCGGGAAGGGGTGCGGCGCGGTTTCGTCACGTGCAGCGTCCGGATCTGGAAACGGCCCCGGGTCAAAGTGGGCGGACGTTACAGTATGGAGGGAGGGGAAATCGAAATCGATTCTATAGAGGCCATCACGCTGCACGACATCACACGGGATCTGGCGATGGAATCAGGCTTTCAGAGCCGGGCGGAGCTGTTGAAAATCGCTAAGCACGGCTCCGCGGACAACGTCTACCTGGTGCGCTTTCACTATCTTCTTCCGGCTCTATAGCCAGCCGACCATCGCGGGGGCGCTTCATTCAGCAGTTGCCGGTCCAGCGGGCCCGCTACGGGCCGCGTGCGCGGATTCCGTTCACGGCCGTGAAGTCGGCGTTTGCGGTGAACGCTCGCCCGCGCGCCTCACCGCCGGCTGTGTTCCATCCTTCGACAAACTGGCCGACCAGTCTGCGAACGCCGCTGTCCTGGGCTATTCTCGAAGCGCGGAGCAAAACCGGCACCCGGGTTTGACAAACGGCGAACAAAAGGCGAATATAGACCAGTGCTGTTCGGTGATTCTCCTTTACCGGGCCTGGTCGGGATTGCACGCCTGGCGGCGAAAAGCGAGGTGCTGGAATCGAAGCGGATTGTCCAGTATTTCGAAATCGGCTGCAAGAGCATTCTGAACAGGACCAGGCCCGGTATGCCGTTCGTGTGGACCCTGAACCCTTACCGCGGATGCGAGTTCGGGTGCCGGTATTGCTACGCGCGTTACGCCCACGAATTCATGGAACTGCGTGAAAGCCATGAGTTCGAGGACAAGATCTATGCCAAGTCGAACATCAAGCCACTGCTTCGCGAGGAATTGAAGCATATCGACGGGAGTGAAGGGGTTGCAATCGGCACTGCGACCGATCCTTATCAGCCTGCGGAAAGGCGCTTCGGACGCACGCGGGCGGCGCTCGAAGTCTTCGCGGAGGGTAGCGGCGTGGCTCTGTCGATCACCACGAAATCCGACCTGGTGACGCGCGATATTCCGCTGCTGCAGCAGATCGCCACGCGCAATTCCGTGTCTGTGAACATGACCATCACGACGCTCGATACATCGCTCGCGCGGGCGCTCGAACCGCGCGCGCCACGGCCCGATCTTCGTCTGGCGGCGGTGAAAGAACTGGCCGACGCGGGTATTGCCGTGGGTGTGTTCCCGAATCCGATCATGCCGCTGATCACCGATCAGGAAATCCGGCTCGACGGACTGGCGAAGGCGGCGCGCGACCATGGCGCCACGTACTTCGGGGGCGGCGTGCTGTTTCTGATGCCCTGTTCCCGGAAGGTCTTTCTGCCGTTCGTCGCCGAGCATTATCCGCATCTGCTGCGGCGCTATCAGGAGCGGTATGAGAGCACGGCTTATTTAAAAGGCCCTTATCGCGACACGATCCGGGAGCGACTGGCGAAGATTCGCAATCGTTACGGGCTTGATTCCTCGCCTCCGCGATTTCGTTTTCCGGAGGCGCAACAGAATTTGTTCACCGGGCGTTAATTTAGCGAACGATGATATTGAGGGCCTGGTAATTGCCCTCTTCGAGCACCTGATAACGCACCGTGACCCGTGACTTCACCTTTATTGCCCGGCCCTCCACTTTGGTCTGGGCGTCACGCATGAAAGTACGGGTGACATCGGCCTTTGCCGGAACCTTGCGAACAACCGTAACGGAATCAGGCGTCAGGACCGTGACGATGCCCGAGAAGATATTGCTGGCGGGCGCTGCCTGAGGCGCGGCTCCATCCTGCTGGCAGATGCCTGCCCCGAGGGCCGCAAGAGCCAGAACCACCGTGCGTACGAAGCGGGTCACTATCACCAGAATAATGGAAACCCCGGCTCGTTTCGGAGAGTTCCGATTAAACCGGCTTCATGAGCGCGGGAGAGGCCTCGATCTTGTCATTTTTTTCATTGGAGGCAGACCCATCGCCAAGGGGCAGCCGGATCCGAAAACTAGTTCCCTTCCCCAGCTCGCTCCGGACGTCCACGTCGCCGCCGTGCGCACGGGCGATCCAGGCCACGAAACTGAGCCCCAGGCCGAGGCCTTTTTCCGGCGAGGCATGATCGTCCTCCCCGCGGACGCGGTAGAAGCGGTCGAAGATGTGCGGCAGGTGCTCGGGCGCAATCCCGTGGCCTGTGTCTTCTATGAGGATCTGGGCGTCGTCACCGGTGCGGTCCACGGTGACTTTGATGGCGCCGCCGGGACGAGTGAATTTGATGGCGTTCGACAGCAGGTTCGAGAGCATGCGCTCAATCTGGATGCGGTCGAATTCGCCGGTGCAGTGCTGTACCTTCGCGATGAACTTCAGCTCGACCTCGGCGCCTTCGGCCGGAATCTGGAACTGATCGGTGATGAGGTCGGCGAGTTCCACCAGATCGAGTGTCTGCTTCTGCAGCACCACCTGGCCGGTCTCGGCCTGTGAGAGCAGCAGAAGCGCGCGGACGATCTGCGACAGGCGTTCGATATCGGCGAGCGAATTCACGATGGCCTCGCGGTACTGCTCGGCGGTCTGCGCGGTGAAGAGCGCCACTTCAAGCTGCCCGCGGATGATGGTGATGGGTGTCCTGAGCTCGTGCGAGACGTCGGTCGAAAATTGACGGACCTGGTTAAAATTCACCTCGAGACGTTCAATCATCTGATTGAAGGTGTCGGTCAGATAATCGAGCTCGTCGCCGGCTTTGCGCGAGGGAATACGCAGGCTCAGATTGGAGCCGCTGATGCGCTGCGCCGCGTCCGCGATTTCAAGCACGGGCGTGATGGCGCGGCCCGCGAAGATCCATCCCATGATCCCGCCGGTCAGCACCACAAGGGGGATCAGACCGACGCAAAGCCAGGTGAATTTCTGCAGAATGGCGACGTCCTGCTCGCGCGATTTTCCGATTGCGACGAAATAGCGCCGCAGGTGGTTTTCACTTTCGAGGCTTCCCTGGCGAATCAGATAGGGCACGCCCTGCGGATCCCATTTATTCACCCAGACGGGCAGGTTCGACCGGATGACGGCGCGTATTTGTTTGATGTCGTCGGGGCCGAGATCTTTGTAAGCGGGGCTTTCCTCGAGCACGTTGCCATCGCTGTCGGCGATGTAATCCATGCCCTGGATGCGCGCCCTGAGACTGTTTTCTTCGGGATCGTTGATGTCGAAATACCAGACTTTGTGATAGTTCGAAGGTCCCGCGTCGTTCTCGATATGAAGATTGGCTTTGACCACGGCCCAGTCGTGATCGAGGTCGTCGTGCGCCTGTTCGTCGAGCCGCGTGGAGAGGTATTGGCGGAACAACATGCTGACGCCAAACAGCAGCAGCGTGAACGCCACCGTGTAGACCGCCGTCAGGTTGAAACGAAAGCCGCGGGAGATGTGCTTACGCTCGGCCACCGGGGGTCTCAGCTTCGAACGGCATTTCGGAACCGGGCCGGGAAAGCGTCGGCTTCTCGGTCGCTTCGATCATATATCCGATGCCCCGGACGGTGTGGATGAGCTTGACCGGGTAGCGGTCGTCGATCTTGCTGCGCAGGTGGCGGATGTAGACGTCGACAATGTTGGTGAGCCCGTCGTAATCCATATCCCAGACGTGTTCCACGATCATGGTGCGGCTGAGCGGGCGGCCCTTATTGCGCATCATGTATTCGAGGATGCCGAATTCCTTGGGGGCGAGTTCAATAGCCTCAGTCCCGCGGCCGACTTTGCGGCGGGCTACGTCGAGTACGAGATCGCCAACCTGCAGTCTTTCGGGAGCGGGCTGGCCGCGGCGAAGCAGGGCGCGAACGCGAGCGAGCAGTTCAACAAAGGCGAAAGGCTTCGTCAGGTAATCGTCGGCGCCCTGTTCGAGGCCTTTGACGCGATCTTCCAGGTGGCCGCGGGCGCTGAGGATGAGCACGGGCGGACCGGTGCGGCGGCTGCGGATGCGCTCGAGAACCTTCATTCCGTCCATATCGGGCAGCATCAGATCGAGGATCACAAGATCGTAATCGGTAGCCCCGGTGAATTGCAGCGCGGAGGCGCCGTCGAACGCCGTATCAACGGCATAGCCTGCGCCCTGCAGGCCCCGGCCGAGAAAATCGGCGATCTTTTTCTCGTCTTCGACGACCAGGATGCGCATGTGAGACTAGGTTACCGCAATCTTAATGGATTGAATCCGGATTGTAACTACGTGCGTCCACGAAAACTGGTGACCTGTACGGGCAAATGCGCGGTATTTCTGATGCTGCTCGGCTCTGCGCTGCCGGCGCAGAAACTGGATCGGAAGTGGGTGCCGACGTTCGCCGATGAATTCAATGGCAGCGAGCCGGACCTGACGAAGTGGGCGCTCCACGATCCGGCCGGGCGCCAGCGGGACTGGGAAGTACAGGCGTATGTGCCCGGGGCGATTCAGGTGAGCGGTGGCAGCGCGCATCTGAAAGCGGATCGCGGCCGGGCCGTGTATGACGGTGTCAACCGCGAATTCACTTCGGGGATCATGACGACTTATGGGACGTTCGCCCAGACTTATGGCCGTTTCGAGATCCGCTGCCGGATGCCGGCGGGCAAGGGGCTGGAGCCGAAGTTCTGGCTGCTGCCGGTGCCCTCGGGGAACGTGCCTGCGATCAATGTTTTCGATGCCGTGGGGAGCGACACGTCCCGGGAGTTGTTCGGGAACGAATGGGGCGATGAGAAGACGCAGCGATCCTTTCGCGGGGCGTGGGCGGTCCCGGGTCTGGCCTCGGAATTCCATGTGGTAGC
>JBDUBZ010000169.1:0-8499 GCA_040003745.1 Terriglobia bacterium | reverse complement strand
TGCGATCAGGACGACCTGGTGCTCTGCGCGTCAAATTCGCATCACGATGCGGAAATCGGCAAAGTGCGGCTCAAGCTCAATGAGGGTCTGACGGGCTGGGTGGCGCGCGAACGGCGGCTGCTGGCGATTTCGCGGGAAGCGTACAGAGATCCCCGGTTCAAGTATTTCGGGGAGCTTCCGGAAGATTCCTTCGAGGCCTTTCTTTCGGCGCCCGTGATTGCGCGCAATCGAGTAGTGGGAGTAATAAACGTACAGCACCGCTCAGCTCACCAGCACACTGGCGGCGAGATGGAAGTGATCACTACTGTGGGGGAGCAGGTGGGCTGTGCGCTGGCGCTGGCCCGGATCGCTCCGCAAATGATTGAATCCATCAACCATGCCGAACTCGTCTTAGCTGGTGGGCCCCGCGTTCGCTGATCCCACTGAAATCGGCTTAACCACTGCAATTAAGATGATCCGAGACTTTTTAATACTGGCAATGTCCGCGCTTTCCGCCTTCGGGGCGCAGCAATGGGATATTCAATATCGATATCGGCAGCTCGACAGTACGCTGACTATCAGCGATCTCTCTTTTCCCAGCGCCGAGCGCGGTATCGCGTGCGGTTACACCACCGACCGCAAGGAGAAGGATCGCCCGCTGGTGCTGGTGACTGCGGACGGCGGCACGTCCTGGGCTGAGGTGCCGGTCAAGGAGGCTGGCCTGAGCCTGTTTTTCCTGGACGACTCGACTGGCTGGATGGTGACCGATAAGGGCATCTGGACGACCACCGAATCGGGCCGGAACTGGACTAAAATCAAAAACTCGCCCGGAGGTATGCTGCGGGTCTGGTTCCTCGACCGAAAGCATGGCTTTGCCAGCGGTACGGAAAGGCGCGTTCTTGAAACCACTGACGGGGGGGAGACGTGGACTCCGCTGGCGCTACTCTCAGGCATCCCAGGGAACGCCGCGTTCACCACCTTCGGGGATATCGCCTTCTCGGAAGGCAGGGGCATCATTTCGGGCTGGAATATTCCGCCGCGGAGAGGCGGCCCCGACTGGATGGAGGCGGGCGCGGGCACGGGCCGGCGCGAAATTCCGCACTACGCCGTCCTCCTCGAAACGAAGGACGAAGGAAAAACCTGGACGAAGAGCGAGGCTTCGATTTTCGGACAGGTTACACGTTTGAGCCTTACACCGCAGGGATCCGCCCTCGGGCTCCTGGAGTTCAAGGATCTGTTCGAATATCCGAGCGAAGTGCAGCGCATCAATCTTCATACCGGTACAAGCACCATGGCTTTCCGGCAAAAGGATCGCGCCATCACGGATGTGCGCCTGTTCAGCGGTTCCAACAAAGGGTTGATTGCGGGGTATGAAACTACGGGTAAAGTGTTTCGCAGCCCGGTGCCCGGCAAGCTGCGTATTCTGAACAGCGCGGATCTGGAGCACTGGACGGAGATGCCGGTCGATTACCGCGCCGTCGCTCACAGCGCGATTATTGCCGGTCCGGATGAAAACCATCTCTGGGTGGCCACCGACACGGGGATGATTCTTAAACTCAACGGACCTCTTTGAAAACCGAGTTCCGGAAGGTCGGGCTGCCGAAGGAACTGCGCAGTCTGGTGTCTTTCGACGGCAAAGTCTTCGCCGCCCCCGACCGCTTTCCCGCTTCGGACTGGATGGAATACGAATCGTGGTGGATGCTGGTGCGCGGCGTAAAAGTTGGCTGCTGCGCGTTTGCAAAGGACCATCCCCGCAAGGGATGGCTGTATATTGCGAGCACCGCCATCGCCAGGCGCCACCAGGGCCGGGGCTTCGGGACAATCCTCAAATCGTGGGAGATTGCGTATGCGAAGTTTCACGGATTCCGCCGGGTAGTCACTCATTCGCGCAGGAGCAATGCCGCAATGATCGCGCTTAATCGCAAAGCCGGCTTCCAGGTTGTTCGTGAAATTGGCCATTATTACGCCGAGCCAGATGAATCGGCTGTGGTGATGGAATTAAAGCTCTAAGAGCGCGTCAGTCATTGCACCGGGGGCGGCGCACCATCGCAGCCATGGTCCCGAAGGTGGTTTTCCCAGGCGGCGCGCGCTGCCTGGCAGAGGTCTTTCGCTCCCTGAGCCGCTATCAGCCGCGGCCCGAATGTCGCCGCGGTGAACGGCTGGGCCAGATCGTCCACGCACGACGTCATCAGATCCAGACTCTTGTTGTAGTCTGCCCAGAGACGCTCCCGCTCGGCACACTGCACTATGCGTTCTTAGCATCCTTTCGCGTGTCGAATTCCCGCCCGCCTGGTTGTGACCGGTCGGGAGAATTCAGCACACTCAATACCATTTCTACCAGCCTTACCGGTACGAATGGCTTCTGAATGTATGTCCATCCGTAATTTAGCACCAGCAGGTTCTGATTGTATCCGCCAGACATGAGCAATACGTGCATTTTCGGACGCGATTTCTTCAGCATTTCACCGAGATCGGGGCCCGACATCAGCGGCATATTCAGAGACGCTAAAAGGAGATCGATCAGCAGGTCACTTTCGTCTGCGAGCTTGATGGCGGCGGCGCTGCTGGTCGCGGATAACACCTGAAAGTTCGCACGTTGCAGGATTTCCCCGACCACGGCGAGGACACCCGCGTGATCGTCGACAACGAGAATAGTCTCCAGGTTTCCGGCGAGTGTTGTCATGTGATTTCACCCTATGCAGGTAAAATCGCCAGACTCGAGGCCGCCTGATGGGGTTGCCGGAGACCGCTCCTCGGTGGAGACGACTTTAATTGTGGTCTTAGTCTACCGCCATAAAAGGCATGAAAATACCAAGCGAGTAAAGATTTCTCTTGACGAAAATTGCTATTTGCAATACAGTAATTGCAAATAGCAATATGCGCCTGGGCGAGAAAATTCGATACCTGCGGGAAGTGGAGGGAGCCGTGCGCGGTTTCGAGCGCGCGCTGACCCAGCTCGAAGTGGTCCGCGCAATCAAAAAAGATCTGAAAAAGCCGCTCTCACAGTCGTATCTTTCGCAGATCGAAAGTGGCGCGCGCCCGCATCTGACCAACACCAGCCGAATGCTGCTGGCGAAATTTTTCAAGGTGCATCCCGGTTATCTGGTTGACGATCCGGAAGGCTATTCGACCGAGTTGCTCTCAGACCTGGGCGCGCTCGAAGACAAGCTCGACCTGTGGCTGGTGAGCGGCGCGGAGCGCTTTCGCGGCGATACGCGGGTTTGCGAAGCGCTGCTCGCGGTGGCCAAGCACCCGGATTCGCGGCGCTGCCTGCTGCTTTTGAAACTGATACTAGAAAACCCCGGACTCGCCGATCGGCTGTTCGAAGTTCTGGGGCCAAAGGAGAATTTGTGACCTGGGAGCTATTTTTCCTCGGATGTTTTACGTTCGGCTTCGTATTCAGTCTGGTCGCGTTTCTGGCCGGATCGGCTCACCTGCATCTTCATCATGGCGGGCACGCCGCTCACGGCCATTCACCCGGAGTAGCGAAGTTCAACTTCGGCACCATCTCCGCCTTCCTCACGTGGTTTGGCGGCGCGGGTTACCTGCTTACGAACTGGGGAGGCGTGGGTCTGCTGTTGATTCTCGGGCTCTCCGCGGGGGTGGGTCTGGTGGGCGCCTCGATCATCTTTTACTTCGCGGCGAAGGTGCTGGGGCCGGGCGACCGCGCTCTCGATCCCGAGGACTACCGGATTGTGGGCGCGCTCGGCACGGTATCGAGTCCGCTTGTTTCGGGCGGCACGGGCGAAATGATCTTCGTGCAGCAGGGGCGGCGGGCCGGCGTGCCCATCCGCAGTGAGGCCGGCACTCCCATCCCGGCCGGTAAAGAAGTCGTGGTAACCCGCTATGAGAACGGCATTGCCTACGTGCGGGAGTGGGACGAGTTAACAGCCTGATTACAGGAGAAAAGGACGTTGTGATGAATTCGACTCAAATTATCGTTGTGGCCGCACTGATGGTGCTGGCCCTTATGTTTCTCATCGCGGTGTTAGCGAGGCTCTTCCGCAGAGCCGGCCCGCATCAGGCGCTGATCGTTTATGGCTTTCGCGGAACCAGGATCATCAAGGGCCGCGGCACGGTGATCTTTCCGATGCTCGAAACCGCGCGCGAGCTTTCGCTCGAGCTGATGTCGTTCGACGTCGCGCCCACGCAGGATCTCTACACCATGCAGGGCGTTGCGGTCTCGGTTGAAGCCGTGGCGCAGATCAAAGTGAAGTCCGATCCGGAATCCATTCAGACCGCGGCGGAGCAGTTCCTGACCAAGACCGATCAGAACCGCGAAGCTCTGATCCGACTGGTGATGGAAGGCCATCTGCGCGGCATCATCGGCCAGCTCACGGTGGAGCAGATTGTGAAGGAGCCGGAAATGGTGGGCGACCGGATGCGCAATACCTGCGCGGCCGACATGAACAAGATGGGTCTGGAAGTCATCTCGTTCACCATTAAAGAAGTTCGCGACCAGAACGAATACATTGCCAACATGGGCCGTCCGGATATCGCCCGCGTCAAGCGCGATGCCGAAATCGCCACCGCCGAAGCCGAGCGGGACACCGCCATCAAACGGGCGCATGCTCTGAGGGAAGCCGCCATCTCGAGAGCGCAGGCCGATCAGGAGCGCGTACTGGCTGAGACTCTTTCGCTCGCCAAGCAGTCGGAGGCGCAGCGGGATCTCGATATCAAGAAGGCCGAGTATCTGGAAACCGTGAAGCGGCAGCAGGCGCAGGCGGATAAATCCTATGAGATCCAGACCAACGTTATGCAACAGCAGGTGGTGGCGGAACAGGTCAAGATCCAGCAGATCGAAAAAGAGCACGAAATTCTCGTGCAGGATGCGGAAATTCAGCGGCGTGAACGCGAGCTGATCGCGACTGTGCTGAAGGCCGCTGAAATCGAGGGCCGGCGGATCGAACGGCTGGCCAGCGCCGAGAAGCAGCGCCTCATCTCGGAAGCGGAAGGCCACGCGCAGGCGACGCGTATGCAGGGCGAAGCGGAAGCCGATATCACTTTCCGCAAGGGCGAGGCCGAAGCCAAAGCCATGAACGTGAAGGCGGAGGCTTACCTCGAATACAACCAGGCGGCCATCGTCGACAGGCTTATCAGCAGCATGCCTGAAATTGTGAGAGCGCTGGCGGCGCCTCTGCAGAACGTCGACAAGATCACCATAATCTCGACCGGCGGCGATACGGCTGGCATGAACAAGGTGACGGGGGATATCGCAAAAATGGCGGCGCAGATTCCGGCGCTGTTTGAAACGCTGTCCGGCATGCAGATGTCGGAATTATTCGGCAAGGTACAGAGCATCGGTCATGACCGGAATGGCTCCGCCGCCCCGGTTGTATTGACAGACAAGGCATAAGGAGCACACACCATGGCACTACTGGAAAGAGTCGGAATGTTACTGCGGGCGAATCTGAACGACCTCATCGATAAGGCCGAAGATCCGGAAAAAATGGTGAAGCAGGTGATCCTCGATATGGAAAACCAGCTGATGCAGGTCAAGACGCAGGTGGCCATCAGTCTCGCCGATCTGCATTTACTCGAACGCCGCGCCAAAGAGACCGCTGGTAAGCACGATGAGTGGATGAACAAGGCGCAACTCGCGGTCACGAAACAGCAGGACGACCTGGCGCGCGCCGCCATTGAGCGATCGCTCGAAAGCCGCAAGCTGGCCGATAGCTTCAGCGAACAGATTGCCGATCAGCGAGTGCAGGTGGAAAATTTGAAGTCCGCGCTGCATAAGCTCGAAGGCAAGCTGCTCGAAGCGCGTGCCAAGAGCGATGTGCTGCTGGCTAAGCATCGACGCGCGAAAGTCACTGACAAGGCTGCCGAGGCGCACCTCGGGATGAATGCGGGCGCCGCATCCTCGGCATGGGACCGCATGAACAATAAGGTCAATCGCGCTGAAGCAATTGGCCAGGCACATACGGAATTGCTGACCGACAGCGTGGAAGAACGCTTTGCCGCGCTCGAAAAAGAGGATGAGGTGGAGCGCTTACTGGCGGGGTTGAAAACGCAGAAGCAGCTGATGCCCTGAGTTCTTCAGGAACCAATTTTTACGAGTGAAGGCCGTGGCATCATCTTCGAAGCCGCGGTCCTCGCCGATTCGGTGGCGGTAAACATCTCGAGCGATTCGAATTCGTTTTCGATCACTGGGGTGAGCGCGAGGTCCATATAGTTCGCCGCATTTGGATCACGCCTCAGTTTTTCGCGAAAGCGACCGTAGCGCCAGACCGCCTTACCGAGCATGTAGTGCTTGTAAATCAGATCGGCCAGATAGCGCGGATAGAAACTGAAGGCGCTCTCTACAGGCATGGTGGGTCTGCGGTCATGCCGGTACTTGCGGCGCAGATAGCCACCCTGCAGGGGATGCACTTTTTCAAGCGCAAAGCAGCCGTAATACCAGATCAGCAGAAACAGGATCTTGCCGGGGCTGATGTGGGTGGCCGCGGCGCGCCGCATCACCGTTTCCATGTGCTCCGGTGAATAATAGGCGGTCCACGCTTCCTGATAAATGCCCTCCCACTCTTCCTTCGACATGAGCGGGTGAGGCGTGGTGGCGTGTTCCAGATCGTAGTTATTCAGATCGGGATCCATGTAAATGCCGGCGTTGAAAAGGCGCTGATGATCCTCGGAGCCGGGCAGGGGAGTGAGGACGTGAAACTCCAGCAGGTCGAGCGGCAGTTCACGCTGGATGATCCCGATATCGCGCAAAATGGATTCGCGCGTGTCGTTGGGGAAGCCCAGGATATAACCCGCGAACACAGTCACGCCAACCTGCTTCCATTCCAGCAGCATCTTGCGATATTCCGTGATCTTGTTCTGCTTCTTGCGCGCGCCCATCAGGCTGTCCGGATTGATATTTTCGAGGCCGATGAAAACGCGCACCACACCCGCGCGACCCGCCTTCTGGATGAACCCGGGAATCCGGTGGCACATGGTATCCACCTGGATGACGAACTTGATATCGAGCTTATCTTTCTCTTTCAGCTCAATGATGCGGTCGAAGAGAATCTCCCAATCCTTGTTGCGGGCCAGATTGTCGTCGGTGATGAAAAAGCGGTTGATGCCCTGCGCCAGGTTCTGCCGGATGATCTGCTCTACATCGTCGGGTGAGCGCCGCCGCGACTTCCGGCCCTGCACATTAATAATGGTGCAGAACGAGCATTGGAACGGGCATCCGCGCCCGGCGTCGAAGCTGGTGAGGCTGCCTCCGGTTCGCTTTACGCGCGATGCGGGCAGAATGGGGAGCGTTGTTCCTTCGAGCGCCGGCAGATCGGCCATGAAGTCATAGAGCGGCTTCAGGGTCCCGGCCCAGGCGTCTTTAAGAACGATTTCAAACCGGCCTTCCGCCTCACCCGCGAAGAGAGAAATGCCCAGATTCATGGCTTCGGTGAGCTCGGGGGTAAGTTCCGGCAGCATGGAAAGACAACCCGAAACGTGGAAGCCGCCGATGGCGACCTGAACGCCCTCGGCACGCAGCTTTTTTGCGAGGTCGAGCGCGCGTGGATACTGGTTCGACTGCACGCCGACAAAGGCGACCAGTCCTTTGCGGCCCGCGAGGCTGCGGACGATCTTGTCGACGCGCACCCGGGTGTTGGTCTCATCGAGTGAGGAAATCTCGATATCGACGTCATCGCCGAGCACATGCCGGGCCTGGCAGTCGAGCGCCAGCCCGTTCATCACCGCGAGCGTATTCGACGGGATGGCGGAACGGAGCCACTGGATGACATAGCCGTCATCTCCATAGTGCGATGGCTTAATCAGGACTAGTGAAAAGGTTTGCACCGCTTCCTTCAACTATACGCGTTACGATACGCGCTATTGCCAGCCCCCGCCCAGTGCACGGTACAAATCGACAATCGACACGAGCTCATTGCGCTTCAGGCGCGCGAGGTCCAGTTCGCCCTGGAACAGGCTCCGGTTGGCATCGAGCACGGGCAGGTAACTATCGAGGCCGCCCCGATAGCGCAGGTTGGCGAGCCGAACGGAATCCCGCAGGGACTTCACGGAGAGTTCCTCCTGGGCCCGCTGTTCGGCCGTGCGGCGGTATCCCACCAGGGAATCGGAAACCTCGCGAAAAGCGGTCTGGATCGACTTTTCGTAGGTCGCGAGCGCCTCCTGCTTCTGCGCCTCAGTCAAGCGAACGCCGTTACGAATGCGGCCCGCGTTGAAGATGGGCACCGCGATCGCAGGGGTGAAACTCCAGTCGCGCGCCGGACCCGTGAACAGCCCGGTCAGCGCGCGGCTTTGCGCCCCCAGGAGTCCGGTTAAGTTGATCTGGGGGAAATACTGGGCCTTCGCGGCGCCGATATCGGCATTGGCGGCGATCAGATACTGTTCCGATTCGCGAATATCCGGCCTGCGCTCGAGCAGCGCCGAGGGCATACCGGCCGGAACTTCCGGAGGCTCCGCGAAATCGTTCAGCGCTTTGCCCCGGACCACCGCCTGAGGATTTCTCGCGGTCAGCAGGCTCAGCAGATTTTCCGATTGTTCGATCTGGCGCTTCGCCGCGGCAATCTC
>JBDUBZ010000428.1:0-2546 GCA_040003745.1 Terriglobia bacterium | reverse complement strand
CTGGGTTGCGGGCGAGTGTCCCGGTGCCGGAGCACGGGGCGTCGACCAGGATTCGATCGAAGGTTCCCGAGAATGGGAGCGGGGCCGTGGCGTCGACAACGGCAATAGCGGCTCCCGTCGCCTGCAACAGGCGCGCGCGGCTGAGATGCAGATCGGAGGCGATCGCGCGAAGAGGTATTTCGAGGGCCTGCGCGGTCTTGTTGCCCGGGGCGGCGCAGACGTCGAGAAAGGTCTGGCCCGGCTGCAGATCGAGTAAAGGAACCACCGCCTGTGAGCCGATGTCCTGAAACCGATAGGGGCCTGGGTCGCCCGACGAGAGCACATAGCAACCGGGTACATCGGTCGGAATGGCCCCGGGCGGCGGGGTGCCGGGACCCACCCGGATGTAGCGCTCGGGAACAGCGAGACTGGCGCGGGCAATCCCGTCGGCCGCTTCGTCACCATAGGCTTTGCGCCAGCGTTCGAGAAGCCAGGGGGGGGTCGATGCAATTTCCGGGGCGGCGGGATGCTCGCGGATCACACGGCGCAGCACTGCATTCACGTACGGCGCGGCGGAGGATTTCCCCGCGCGGTGAGCGAGTTCCACCGAATCGTTTACGGCGGCGTGGGCGGGAATGCGGTCGAGATATCGCAGCTGATAAATTCCCATGGCGACGGCGATGCGCACGGCGGGGTCGGTCTTCGCGACGGCGCGGCCGGAACAGAGGCCGATGATGAAATCGATCTCACCCTGGCGGCGCAGGGTGCCGAACACGATGTCCGAGGCCAGAGCGGCGTCTCGCGCATCGAGATAGACGGACTTGGCGGCGAGCGCTTCGGCCGACCAGGCGCCGCGCTCGACGGCCATCAATGCGGCGAATGCGGCCTGTCTGGCGGGCGCGAGCTTCATCCTTAACAAGCAGTGTACGGGATCGGTCTATTTTTACGCGGGCTCTCTTGCGCGGCCCGCTTTCGTCTGATAACTTAGAATTGTTTCTAAGTTTAGATTTATGTTGAGTATTGCGGCGGGCAGACAGATAGAAGAGGCTTTTGAAAAGGCGGGAGTCCGTCGCACTCCGCAACGTTTCTTCGTGCTGGAACATCTGTTAACCAGACCGGATCACGCCACAGTAGAAGATCTCTGGTCCGCGCTCAACAGACGCCATACGAGGGCGTCGCGCGCCACGGTCTACAATACGCTGCACGCATTGGTGGGAGCCGGGCTGGTGCGTGAATTCACGCTGGACGGCAAGGCGGCTCGATATGACGCGAATCTGGACCCGCATCATCACTTTGTCTGCAACCAATGCGGCGCGGTGGAAGATGTGGACTGGTTCGATGTGCCTGAGCTTCCGAAGAACCGGGCGGGCCAGCGGCGTATCCGATCTTTTGAAGTCATTCTGAGAGGGGAGTGTTCACGATGCCGTTAGCCGATAAGACTTGTGTTCCGTGCAGGGGCGGCGTGCCTCCGCTTGCGGGTGAAGACCTCGCGTCACTGCAGAAGGAAGTTCCCGCATGGGACGTCGTGACGGGGCATCATCTGCACCGTCTCTTCACGTTTCCCGATTTTGTCCAGGCTCTGGATTTCGTAAATCGCGTGGGAGCAATCGCGGAGGAACAGGGGCATCATCCCGACCTTTTTCTTGCCTGGGGCAAGGTGGAGGTTACCATTTTCACCCATAAAATCGACGGCCTGAGCGAAGCAGACTTCATTCTGGCCGCCAAAATCGATCGAATTCAACAGGAGAAAAATAACTAGCATGCTTGGAGTTGGACAGAAGTTTCCGGCCTTCGAACTGGACGCCACGGTTTCGACCGACCAGAAGAACGCCTTCAAAAAGATTACCGATCAGGACTACAAGGGAAAGTGGAAGGTCTACTTTTTCTGGCCGAAGGACTTCACCTTCGTGTGTCCCACGGAGATCGCGGCCTTCGGGAAGCTGAATGGAGAGTTCGCGGATCGCGATACGCAACTGCTGGGCGGCAGCACAGATTCGGAGTTCGTCCATCTCGCCTGGCGCAACAGCCATCCGGATCTGAAGAACCTGCCGTTCCCGATGCTGGCCGACATCAAACGCGACCTCTGCGGCGCGCTGGGCATTCTCGACCCGAACGCGGGCGTGGCGCAACGAGCGACCTTCGTGGTGGATCCCGAAGGCATCATTCGCTTTGTTTCCGTTAACGATCTTTCGGTGGGCCGTAATCCGCAGGAAGTGATCCGGGTGCTCGATGCGCTGCAGACCGATGAGCTTTGCCCCTGCAACTGGCAGAAGGGCGAGGCGGTGCTTACGGTCTGAGCCGATGGAAAAGCTACTGGCTCTCTTTCCCGACTATGCGCGCGATCTGAAGCTGAACCTCCAGAATGTGCTGCAGCAGGAGGGTCTGACGGAGCAGCAGACGTGGGGGACGGCGGTCGCTTCGGCGATCGCTTCCCGCAACCCGCAGATTACCGGGGCGATGCTGGGGGAGGCGGGCAAACACCTCTCACCCGAGGCGCTGTACGCATCGAAGGCGGCAGCGGCCATCATGGGGATGAACAACATCTACTATCGTTTCCAGCATCTGAG
>JBDUBZ010000168.1:0-8517 GCA_040003745.1 Terriglobia bacterium | reverse complement strand
GAATCGCGGCAGTTCGGCGGAGACGCCGGAGGCGAAACGTAAATCCGCCGAGCGGCTGGTCGATCAGCAGATCATCCGCAACGAAGTCTCGACTGGCGGCTACGAACGGGCCACGGATGCCGATGCCGGGGCGATGCTCAAGCAGATTCGCAACGAGCGGTTTAACGCGCGTGACGATCTTCTGAAACGCTCCATGACAGAGTACAGGCTCACCGACGAACAGGTTCAGGCGCAGCTGGTCTGGCAATTGACTGTATTGAAGTTCATCGAGCAGCGGTTTCGTGCGGGCGTGCTGGTCACGGACGATGAGGTCCGCGCCTGGTACGACCAGCATCCCGAGGTTCAGAAGGTTTCCTTCGCTAAAGCCGCGCCGCAGATTCGCACCACTCTCGAAGGAAATCTGATTAATAAAGACTTTGAAACCTGGCTCGACGACGCGCGGAAGAACACACACGTGGAATATCGCGAGGCTGCATTCCAATGACGCGGGGGAAAAAGATCGCCGGAAATATTGCCATCGGTCTGGGCGCGTTCCTGCTTCTCGCCCTGCTGATCGTGCTCGTAGTAGTGCAGACGGCTTGGTTCCGCAACTACGTGCGCGCGAAGATTATCGCCACTACGGAAGAGGCAACGGGTGGCCGGGTAAACATCGATTCCTTCAATTTCGAGGTCTCGCACCTGCGAGCCGTTGTCGGGAACTTCGTGATTCACGGCCGTGAGCCGGCCTCCGCCGCACCCTTTCTGCAGGCTGAGCGTGTGCAGGTCGATCTGCGGTTCTTCACCAGCATTCACCATCTTCTGGACATCGCTTACCTGGGTGTAGATAAGCCGCGGGTGAACGTCTTCGTCATGGCGGACGGCAACACCAATGCGCCAGTCCCGAAGCAAACCACTGCGTCTAAGAAAACGCCGCTCGAAACCGTGGTCGACCTCGCGGTGGGGCGCTTCGAGCTCACCAACGGGCTGGCCATGTATGACTCGCGCACGGTCCCCATCAATCTGCGCGCCAACAACGTGCGGGCGCAGCTCTACTACAACATCGTGAAGCTGGGCTATCAGGGCCGGTTGGAGATGGAACCGCTTTACGTTGTTTCAGGCCGCAATACGCCCGTAAACTTCAAGATCACGCTCCCAGTGTCCGTTCAGAGAGATCGTGTGGATTTTCAGAACGCCGCAATATCCACGCCGCTCTCCTCAATAGCTTTCAGCGGGTCTCTGGAGAACCTCAACAATCCGAAGATCACCGTGCATTTGAATGGACACATCGCCACTGCCGATCTGCAGAACGCGGCAGGTCTTCCGCTCGCGGTAAACGCGCGAAATGTTCCTTCTCTGATGGACCTCGACGCGAATGCGGTGATTTCCGATAACGTCATCGACGTGACGGGATTGCGGGCGACGCTGGGGAAGTCGAACATCGAGGCGTCGGGCAGGCTGAAGGATACCCGGGGTAATCCATCTCTCCAGTTCAAGACACAGCTGGCGCTGGGCGAACTTGGCCGCTTGGCGAAGTTAACGGAAAGGCCGGAAGGCATAGTCATCCTGAACGGCAAAGCGAGTCTCGATGCGGCCAATAATTACAAGGCTGATGGCAATATCGATGCGCGGGGCGTTTCCTTTCAGGAAGGGAAGCAACGGTTCAGCAATCTCAATCTGGTCTCGGCGCTGCATGTCGATCCGCACAACATCGACCTTCAGGGAATGCATCTGCGGGCTTTCGGCGGCGAGTATCTGGGAAATGGATTGCTGCGGGATTTCGCGCAGTACAGGTTACAGGGCAGCGTCCGCAATCTGGATCTTCAGGCCGCGGCGCAGGTCTTCGGACAGAAAATTCCGTACGACGGCGTAGCCTCCGGACCGGTCGACGTACAGGGCAACCTGAAGACCGCTGGTACGAAGAGTATTGTGGGCAGTGCGCATCTGACCATCGCTCCAGGCAGGCGCGGCATCCCGTTTTCGGGGCGTCTGAATGCCGAGTATAACGGCGCCACGGACAACGTCGTGGTTCAGAACTCTTATCTCACGCTTCCCCATTCGCATCTGACGTTGAGCGGATCGGTGGGCAAAACGCTCACAATCGCGCTCACTTCAACGGACCTGAACGATCTGCTGGCGGCGGCGGGTCTGCAAGGCGCTCCTCCGGTGGTGCTGAACCAGGGAGGCGCGGCGGATTTCAATGGCACGGTGACGGGAAGTCTGAGCGCTCCTCAGATTGCGGGCCATCTGGTCATGCGGAATTTCAGCGTGCAGGGCAGAGCGTTCAACAACGCCGCAGCGGACCTGAATGTTTCCGCCAGCAACGCCGCCGTTCACAACGGAAGCATCACGCGCGCACTGATGAGCGCGCAATTCGATGCCAACGTGGGTCTGCACAACTGGAGTGCGCCTCCCGCCGCGCCCCTGCGGGCCAATTTGAATCTCACCAACGGAGATCTGGCGGACGCCATGGCGCTCGCCGGTCAGCCCTCCGCGGGATATTCGGGAGCGGTAACCGCGACGGCGCACATTGCCGGCACGGTGGCGGATCCGCAGGGTTCCGCCAGCATCCAGGCTGCGAATGGCACACTCCATGGCGAGCCTTACGATCAACTGCAGGCGCAGGTCAATCTGGCCGATCAACTGGTGACCATCCCTTCCGCGTTCGTTCAATCCGCCGCCGGCAGGGTGAATTTGACGGGGGAATTCCATCATCCGCGCGACAGCTTCTCGACCGGGCAGCTTCACGCGCATGCGCAGAGCAACCAGGTCGATCTCGCGAAGGTTCGCACCGTCCAGAGCAACCAGCCGAACTCCGCCGGAACGCTCCAGCTCAATGCCGACATGACTGCCACCCTCACGCCGGCGGAGTTTCTGGTGACCGCGGTCAATGGCAATGTATCGGCGAATGGGTTGAAAATAGAAGGTCAGAACTATGGCGATTTCGCGGCTTCCGCGCAAACGAAGGGGCAGACCGTCGCCTACAACGTAACGTCGGATTTTGCGGGATCTAATCTCCGGGTAAACGGCAGTACTCAACTGGTTCACGATTACCCCACTACCGCGGATGCCAATATCGCGAACCTGCCGGTAGAGAGGATGCTGGCGCTCGCGAAGCGTACCGACATCCCTGCGCGCGGCGTGCTGTCCGGAACGGCCCACGTGACCGGCACACTCTCTAACCCACAGGGGAATGCGGATCTCGACCTGGTTCGCGCGGTCGTTTATAACGAGCCGTTAGACCGCGTTCATGCGCGAGTGAACTATCTGCCGCAATCGATCGACGTTTCGCAATTCGAAGCCGTCGCGGGGCCATCCAGAATCGATCTGACCGCGCACTACGACCACCCGGCGGGAAACCTGCAGCAGGGAACTGCGCGCTTCAACCTGACCAGCAGTCATATCGATCTCGCGCGCATTCATAATGTCCAGAGCTGGCGCTCGGGCCTCGGCGGAACGCTCGACGTGAGCGCGAACGGCACGGCCTCCGTCCACGAAGCCGCCTTGAATAAAAGTGGCCCGCGAGTTCTCTTCAGTGCGCTGAACGCCAACGTATCCGCCACCGGCATCGCCGCCCAGGGACGGAACTATGGCGATTTGAAATTGACCGCCAGCACCACCGGAAACAATCGGCTGAATTTTGCGCTCGATTCGAATCTCACCGGCGCCGCGATCCATGGCACGGGCAATGCGGAGCTGACCGGCAACTATCCAGTGGACGCGAATCTGACCTTTACGAACGTGATGTGGACCCATGTGCGGAACCTGCTTGGGCTCGACACGGGCGGGCCATCCTCGTTTGAGGCTGTCACCGATGGCCACCTGACTATCAACGGCCCCGCTCTGCAGACCAATCAGTTGAACGGCGCCCTGCAACTGAGCCGGCTCAATTTCACAACGCTGCCGCGGGCGGGCGGCGGGAAGGTAATCGCGATCGCCAATCAGGGCCCGGTTTCAGCGTCGCTTGATCATGGCGCCGTGCATATCCAGAACGCCCACCTGACGGGACCCAATACCGATATTCAAGCCACCGGGACCGCGAGCATTCAGGACGGAACCATGAATATCGGCCTCAACGCGAACGCCGACATTACCATCCTGCAAAGTTTCGACCGCGACCTTTACTCCACCGGCCAGGTGGCCCTCGCGGCCACTGTCAGGGGAACTGTGGCACAACCGCTGATTAACGGGCAGCTCACGCTGAAGGATGCGTCGGTTAATTACGCGTCGCTGCCGGTCGGAATCTCGAACGCCAACGGCACCATTCTATTCGGAGGCAACAACGCCCGCATCCAGAGCTTTACGGCGGAATCGGGTGGCGGCAAGGTCAGCGTTACGGGCTTCGCCGGCTTTTCCGGAACTCCTCGCTTCGCCCTGCGTACGGCGCTCTCAAATGTGCGGCTGCGCGTGCAGCAAGGGGTGAGCGTAACGGCTGATGCCGATATTCGGCTGACGGGCACTTCCGATGCCAGCGTCGTCTCGGGCAGCGCCACGATTCAGCAGCTCACGTATGCGCCGCAGAGCGATTTTGGATCGATTCTTTCGCGGGCCGGCCCGCCAGTGCAGTCTCCCGCCGCGCCGTTGCCGCTGCTCGATAACATGAAGCTCGATATACGCGTACGCACCGCTCCCGGGATGGCGGTGCAGGCGTCGCTCGCGCAAAACCTGCAGGCGGACGCGGATTTACGCATCCGGGGCACCGCCGCGGAGCCCGGCGTTCTGGGCCGCATCACAATCAGCGACGGCCAGCTGGTGTTCTTCGGCTCGCAATACAGAGTCGATACCGGCACCATCTCCTTCTACAATCCGGTGCGCGTCGAGCCTGTCCTCGATATCAGCCTTGAAACGGCGGCTAAGGGCGTAACGGTCACGCTGCATGTCACTGGCCCCATAGACGACATGAAGCTGAGCTATACTTCCGATCCGCCCCTGCAGTTTCAGGAGATCGTGACGCTGCTGGCGTCGGGCAAGACCCCGACCTCGGATCCGACTCTGCTCGCGAATCAACCCACGCAGCCTGCGCAGGGCTTTCAGCAAATGGGCGAATCGGCCATTCTTTCGAGGGCGCTGGCGGACCCCGTATCAAGCCGGCTCGAGCGCGTCTTTGGGGTAACACAGTTCAAAATCGATCCTTCGTTCACGACCGGATCGGATGTTCCCACGGCGCGATTGACGCTGCAGCAGCGCATCACGAACAACCTGACCTTCACCTATGTATCGGCAATCGACGACCCGAACAGCACCATCATCCGCATCGAGTTTGCGATTAGTCCGCAGTTTTCGGCGGTGGCGACGCGCGATCAGTATGGGATCTTCAGCGTGAATTTCTATTACAAGAAGCAGTTCAGGTAGGTGCGAAACCCGCGCGCTACTTCCGCGCTACTTCCCGTTGAAACCCAGTTTTTCCAGACCCTTCTCCAGCATTTCAATGGATGGCGCAGCTCATTCAGCCGGGTTTGATCTTTACGGAGCTGAATCGACCGCGTGCGCGTCGCGGGCAACCGCGGCATCCTGCATTTGCAGCGTATACAGCGCGATCTGCACACGCTGCGAAACCAGCGTCCGCGCCTCAATCGCCTGGCGCAGCTGACGCATCTCAAGCACGAGCGTCGGCAGGGCAGCGCCTTCCTTCGGGGGTGTCCGACAGAGCCCTTCTGAAGGCAGCAAAAAACAGCACGCCTGCAGCGACAAATTTCATGAGGGTCCTCAGCGGTAGTCTGCCGATTCGGAACCCCTGGTGGAAACTATGTTCAGCATGGCAATTCCAGGTATGGAAATTCCAGAGATTCAGCCGGCGTATCCCGCCGCGCGGGCCGCCGCACTCAAGGTGCATCCCCACTTTGCCCGGCACGGTGCGCCATACGGACCGGTTCCGGACGTCGAAGCGATGGAAGCGATTATCGATGCGGCATTCTGGGCCAGCCTGCGGCGCGAAGAGAATATTACTCCACGAATATCTCTCGCTTTTGTTTCCGAAGCACAGCTGAATCTCTCCATGATCTTCGCGCGCCCCGTGGCGCTCGCTTCGCAGGCTTTAACCCGCCTCGGGCCAGCGGTGGAACGGCCTGGAATTCATCTTTGCGTCAGCCGCCACGATGGGGAACTGATGGTGTGGGGAGCGGCTCGCAAGCTTCCTCCACTGTGCTTTGTGCTGGAAGTGGTGGCTCCCGGCCTGCTCGTTCTGAAACACAGCCGCGGCGATGAATCCGGCAAATTCGTAAATCTTGCGGTTCTTCAGGGTGACGAAATCAAGATTGTCGATCACGAATCCGCCACGGCGTCCGACTGGCCGGAATTGCTCACTCCGTTACTCGGACTTCAGCCTCGTTCGGAACCCGATCCGGTCAGCGTTTTGATCCAGCTCGCAATATCGATGCGCGCTCACGGCCGCGGCGGTGTGCTTCTTGTGGTGCCCGCGGAATCGACGCTCTGGCTCAAATCCATTTTGCAGCCGATTACCTACCAGATCGAACCTGCGTTTCGCGCGCTGGCCGATCTCATGCTCGAAGACGTGTTCGCCCGGACAGCCCGGCGCTGGCAGGATTCTCTGGCCGCGATGGTAGACGGGATTGCAGGTCTGACCGCTGTGGACGGCGCAACCATTCTTACGGATCGTTACGATCTGCTGGCGTTTGGAGCCAAAATCGTGCTGCGTCCGGGGCGCGAGCAGGTGAGCGGGGTTATGGTATCGGAACCAATTGAAGGGGGCGTTGTCACGACAACGGAGCCTGGGAACCTGGGCGGGACTCGTCACCTGTCCGCCGCCCAGTTTGTCCATGATCAGCGGGATGCGCTGGCCTTTGTGGCCTCCCAGGATGGACGATTCACGGTTTTCGCCTGGTCCCAGCCCTGTAAAATCGTTCGCGCTTACCGCATAGAAACACTGCTGCTGTAACAAAAAAGCGGCTTTCCTTGACATTGTTCCCTGTCCAGTCAATAATACTGTAATGTCTATAGGGTTAGTGGATTAATAGCCCATACCGTCACCTGTTCGGGCAGGCGCCTGACCCATCGACGGCTCGCATATGAAAGCCTCAGCCTTATTTATTCTGTTTGCCGGCGCAGCCGTCACCGCTCTGGCGCAGGACGATATCACGACCCGTAATGCCGCGAGCGGCTATGACGGCGCCTATATAACGGGCCCGGCGTCGAACCCGCTGAGCTTCCTGAACGGCGGCGCGTATCGTACTTTCGCCAGGAGTTCGCCCTATCTGCTGCCCGACTTCGCGCCCGCGAGCCGGCTGAACGAAAAGCTGCCGAACTGGATCCAGTTCGCCGCCGAAGAACGGCTCCGCTTCGAGGGCTACCACAACAGCGGCTTCAAGTTGAACAACGACGATTCCTATTCGTTGAACCGCCTTCGCATTCAGATGACGCTGCAGTTCCGGCCGTGGCTCAAAGTGGTGTCGCAGGTTCAGGACGCGCGGCCGTTCCTGCAGAAACCCCCATACGGTCCTCCGAACGAAGTCCGCTGGGATCTGAAACTGGCGTATGCCGAGTTTGGCGATCCTGAAAAGCAGTGGGTCAGCCTGCGCGCCGGCCGCCAGTTGATCAGTTACAACAACACCATCATCGCCAACTCGGAATGGCGCAATCAGGGGCGTTCGTTCGATGCCGTGGTCGCCAATCTGCACTTCAAACGCTACCGGCTGGGGATCTTCGCGGCGTCGGCGGTGAACCCGCGAATTTCCGGCGTCAGCCATCATCAGGATGGGAACAACATCTACGGGCTTTACGGAACCATCGATAAGATTTTCCCCAATTCCGATTTTGAGCCATTCGTCCTTTGGCGTGTCGCACCGGGAAATCGGGATGAAAAAGCTTATGGCGGTCGTCTCAAAGGGCTGCTTGGGACCGACCTCGACTACACCTATGAGGCTGTACTGGAACGCGGCAATGTAGGGACAAGCGAGCTGAAGGCATGGGGGCAGACGTTCGGAGCCGGGTATCGTTTTCAAAAGCTCTGGGCGCATCCACGAGCCTTCGCGCAATACGACTACGCCTCGCCGGCCTTCGACACTATGTACCCCACCGCGCATGATCGCTTCGGGATATCCGATCAGTTCGGCTGGCAGAACATTGTCGCGGGCAGGGCCGGGCTGACTCTGGAACCGCGGCGCCGCTGGTCCATCACCGCCCAGTATCTGGATTTCTGGCTTGCCAGTGCGACCGATCCTTTATTCAATACCTCTGGTGGTTCTGTCGTTCGCGACGCCAGGGGACGGGCCGGCAAACATATCGGTGAGGAGGTGGATGTCTACACGTGGTTTGAGCTGAACCGGCACCTGAATTTCGGAGTCGGCGTAGCCCATCTGATGCCGGGGTCATTCCTCGCCGCCAATACCACGGGGCCCGCTTACAACTACCCCTGCTTTGCGATCAACTTCAAAGATGACGGCAAGTCGAAGCGGGAGCCGAAACACTGAGCGGCTTTATTGCTCGGAAGTATTCTGCAGAACCAGGGCGTTCGACACCACGCGGTCGCCCGGCGCGATTCCCGAAATAATTTCCTGCGTGTTCGAGGGCAGCATCTTACCGCTG
>JBDUBZ010000167.1:0-8519 GCA_040003745.1 Terriglobia bacterium | reverse complement strand
CCTGTTTGAGCTCATGCGTCTGGGCGGCAATGGCAGCGTGCGCGGCATTGAAAATGGCGAGTTTGTGGGCCGCGACCTTGCCTATGACCAGTCCAGCTTCGGCATCAGTGCGCTGGCTCTTACAGACCTGTTCCGGAAAAAGGCCGGCGGCGCCGCTGCTGTGGCTGATAACCATAACATCGGCGGATTCGACCTTGCCAATTTTTATCTGGTCGGTTTCTACGACCGGGGCCGGGTTCTGAATTCAGCGCACCTCGCGGACCTGCTCTCCGTAGGTCCCGCTCTGCATAGCTACGGTATTGCGGGAGAGCTTCGGAAACTGCCCGGCGGCGGCAAACTTGCCAACATCTCGATCGGGTGGGCGAAATCTCCTCAATCCCGGCTCCATTCGCGCGGAGTCATGATTATCGGCGTTAACTTCGATTTTTAAAAGCGCATATCGGAAGAACGGAAACAATCGCCACAGAAAAAGCACAAAGAAAAGAGGACCCAATATGGAAGGCATTCAAGTAACGGCAAAGGGACGCAAACTGCTTTTCACCACCACCGGCCAGGTGGCCGATACGAGTGGCGCCGCTCCCGTGGTGAAAGGTACGTGGCAGCCGGATTCCACGGCGAAAGACAACACGATCGGCTACACACTCGACGGCGCCGCACAGACATCTGTTCCGGCGACCTACGCATTTACCGCCGATAACCAGCTGTCGGTTGCCCTCAAAGGGGACGCGCTCTCGCCCGCGTTTGTGTTCCCGGGTTCTATCGAAGTCGACCGCAACCACGACTTTCAGTACCACGTAATCGATTCGACAGGCGCGGACACGGGGGCCAAATTTACCCTCTACGGCGCCTATGAATTTGAGGAAACCACCAACGATCTGGTTCTCCATCTCAAAGGTGGCGGAGAGGCGCATGTGGCTGGCGACAGCGGTACTCAAAGTCTTGAAGCCGCCCGCAACCACCTCGCGAGTTTCAAAGGCGAAGATCTGCTTACATACAACGCCAGCACGGTGAACCAGTTCCCCGGGCAAAACGATCCGATCGTTAAACCGGCCATTCTGGCCTTCGCAGGGGGCTGGGACATCCAGAACGGCACGGTCATATTTCTTTCCGAGATCCAGGGCTCTCCAGGCAAAGAAGCCGTCACCCTCGGTTTTGCCGGGAAGTTTAAAGGCGTCACCACCGGTTTCGTTTATCACACCGACGGAAATACAACCGAGGTCGCACTGAATATCAGCGGACAGCATGTTTTCCGGTCGGATCGGGCTGCTACCAACCTGGCCTGGGAGACATCGATCGGTTTTTCCGCAAAGCGCTTCGACGCCCAGATTGAGGTGAAGAGCACCACGAACCTGACGGCGGGACAGACCCTTGCGATCGCCGGCAAGTTGCATATTCAACAAAGCGTGGGCGGCCCCCTCACTCTGGACTTCAACCTGGAAGCCACTTACAAGTTCGAAGCGGGAGTGCTTGTTTTCAAGGCCCATATTCAAGATCAGGGCCTGCAGACTTCCTATGACCTGATGCTGCAGGGCAGTTTCGTTTACCGGAATCTGCAACTCACTTTCAGCGCAGACTTCGGATCGGCGGCCGGGACGACCACGGTGGCCGCATCGGTCGGCATCGTCGGCAATCGCACCAGCATGATTCAGAACCTTCAGCTGATGCTGAATATCTCGCAGTCCGCCGCCGCGCTGCAGGTCAACTTATCTTTCGAAGCACGCCTGCATTTTGTAAATGGAAAGCGGGTCATCGAAAAAACCACTGCGGCGCCCAAAATCCTTACCGCCGGCAACCCTTAAGCTTTTGGCCCGGACGCCCTCTGTAAATTCCTACGGTGCCCAGGATGGCGCGACATACGCGTAGAACATCGTGATCAGTCCGATTACGACGGCCAGGAAGATACTGTGCTTCAGAGTAAAGCGGAACAGGCGGCTTTCTTCCCCGCCACCCATTGAGGTGGCGGCGGAAGCGACGGCGACGCTCTGCAGGCTGATCATCTTGCCCATCACGCCTCCGGCGGAATTGGCCGAAGCCATCAGGGTGGTGTTCATGTTCAGGTGCTGCGCCGTCACGACCTGCAGGTTTCCGAAAAGCGCATTCGCTGAGGTATCGCTGCCGGTCAGGAAGACTCCGAGCCATCCCAGCAACGCGCTGAAGAACGGGAACATCGTGCCGGTCGCCGCGAAGGCGAGGCCCATGGTGGCGGTGGAACCCGAATAATTCATCAGGAACGCGAGACCCAGCACCGTGCCGATGGTCAGTTCGGCGAAGATCAACTGGCGGGCGGTGCTGGCCAGCACACGAAAGAACGAACCGGCTGACATGCGCAGCACGAACGCGGAAAGAATCGCCGCGATCAGACAGGAAGTGCCGGCTGCCGAGAGCCAGTCGAATGTATATTTCGCGTCGTAAGGAGTGGGTATGGCAGTTACCGGCGGCATCTTCTGCACAAGGTTATGCAGATACGGCCACTCGATCACGATGCTGTATTTTGTGAGCTGCGGTTTGAGCAGACCCCAGGTAAGAACGCAGATCACCAGCAGTATGAATGGCGACCAGGCGAGAATCGCTTCGCCACCGGGGATAACGGTCCGCTGCCGCACGGGCCCGTCGCCCGGAAGTTGAAACTTATCTTTAGGCTTCCAGACCTTGAGCAGGATCACGAGCGAGCCCAGGGCCGAGAGCGACGCAATGATGTCTGTCAGTTCGGGCCCGATGAAATTCGAGACCACGAACTGTGCCCCGGCGAACGTGACTCCACAAACCAGCGCCGCGGGAACCACCCCGCTCAGCGCGCTCCAGCCGCCCATCACCATGATGAGGTAGGCGGGAACGAAGAGCGAAACCGGCGCGCAGATACGGCCGACCCCGGCGCTCAGCCGGGCGAGAGGCAGCGCCGTCACCTTCTGCAGCGTCACGATCGGGATACCGATGGAACCGAAGGCGACCGGCGCCGTGTTGGCGAGAAGACAGATGCCACCGGCGTAAAACGGTGAGAATCCGAGGCCGGTGAGCATGGCGGCCGCCACGGCAACGGGTGTACCAAAACCGGCCGCGCCTTCGATGAACGCTCCAAAGGCGAACGCGATCAGCAGCGCCTGCAGCCGGCGGTCGCTGGTAAGGTTCCCGATGGAATTTTTGACGATTTCAAACTTGCCCGTTGTGACTGTGATGTTGTAAAGCAGAATAGCCGTGAAGACTACCCAGCCGATGGGAAACAGCCCCTGCGCGGCGCCGTACGTAATAGCGGCGAACATCATCGACGGGGGCATATGGTAGACGAAGAGCGCCACGAGAATGGCGCCGGCGAGTCCGGCCATGGACGATATCCAGGCGGCCTTTTTGACTACGCCAAGCATGATCAGGAGTACGAAAATGGGCAGCGAGGCGACCAGAGCCGACAAAGGAAGGCTGTTAGCGACGGGCAGATAGTTGTGTTGCCACATGAGCGAAGGAAATGATATCAATTCGACATCGGCTACGGGCAATCGGGTCGCTCTGCTGGTCATCCGGTACGACTCGCACGAGGGCTTCGCAGTGTGTAATAATTCGTGCTTCGTCAGGAGGATTATTGACCAACATCACCGGTAAAACCTACGCGATGAATGCAATCACGCCCATGAAGCCGTGGAAGACGTGGCTTCTGCGGACGGTGTTTTTTATCCTTGGTCACGTCGCTTCCCTGCGCAACGATCTGGTCAATCTCTCATTCATCCACTTCGCCCGCTGGGTGATTATTCCGCGCCAGGGTTTTCCGCATGTAACGGAAGACCAGCCTTACGAGCAGTTGAAGTACGACTATCTGCTCTTCTTCAGCAATTTCAACGGGACGTGGAATCAATACATCGATGCCTTTTCCTCGGTGCTGAGCAACGGCCTGAATCAGATCTGGCGATGGAGTGAAAAGTTCCCGGGTTCCGTGCCCGTGACGCCTTTCAAACAGTACATCGCCCGCGTCCAGTTCGAAACCGATTTCTATTACACGGCTTATCCCCACGCGGCCACCAACGATGTGAAGGCCGCGCACCGTGTTACGGACGCGCTCCATGATTTCGAGCGCCAGAGCGCCGCCATGAACCCGGAGCAGTTCGAAAAGGCATACCAGAGCTTTCTGGTAAAAGTGCAGCGCGATCTCGGGTCGACCGGTATGGCTCCGGTGGGAACCTAGCGCGAATCGAAGGAGAATCCCCATGCCGAATCAGAGTGGTAGTGTTTATGGACTCACCCTGCTTTCCCCCATCATCGGCGATCCGCATGCCCCCGTCTCGCATGACTTGCAATTGCGCCTGATCCTGGGGTCGATGCCGCGCGATCACGAGAGCCCGTTCGCAAAAGTCGATTCGACCCATATGTGCCGCCTCACCGTGATGAACGACGTGATCTATGTCGGGATGCCCGCCTGCGAGGAGCATCTGCAGCTGCAGTACCTGGTCTTCGAATCGAACTTCGATGGCGACCTGGAAACTTATCTTCGCCGCATGGCGCAGCAGATTCCCGAGACGGTGGATGCGGTGTGGAGTCACTGCCTGGGATATCCCGGTGTTATCAATCCCGACGCGTTCGTCGCCTACATGAAGAAATGCCAGGTCACGACCACATTTTATTTCGCGGATGTGAACGATAAGACCGTCGGGCAGACCCTCACCGCCTTGCAGACGCAAAGCGCGGTGGGCGCCTTTGTCGAGAGGAATGCGGGGGTGCATGGCGCGCCGCTGCAGCAGGCCTTCCTGAAGCTGATGAGCGATCTCAGAGAAGCCCCGGCCCCACAGCCGGGCAGCGGCAGGGAAGACGCGAACTTGTGCGCAGTGGCCGGAGCGGGAGCATCGAGCATCCATGAGTAAACTCAACGAAACGGATATTCAGGGCTTTGTACTGCGGGGTTACAACTTTCCGCTGGCGCGCTACCTGTTTCTGGAACTCCTGGAGCCGGAAGCGACGCAGGCTTTCCTTGATGCCCTGCTGCCTTCGATCACCACCGGGCAGCATTGGGATCAGGGCAAACCCGACGCCACTATCAACATTGCGTTCACGCATAAAGGGCTCACCCAATTGCGCCTGCCGGAGCCTTCCCTGCTTAGTTTTCCGGTGGAATTCCTGCAGGGGATGAAAGCCCGCGGAGGGGTTCTGTCCGACACGGATCGCAACGGCCCGGAACACTGGGATGAGATCTGGCGCGACGAACGCGTACACGCCTGGCTCGGTGTTAACGCGCAGTGCGAAGAGGCACTCGACAAATGCTGCGACGAAATGCGGCAGCTGGCGCAGCGGACCGGGGGCGCGAAGATTATCGGCTGGCAGGATGCGAACGCGCTGAAGATCGACGGGCAGTGGTCGTCGAAGGAACATTTTGGGTACTCGGATGGTTTTGGAAATCCCGACTACATCGGGTTCAGGCGGACCCACCAGCCAGGGCAGGGAAAGCTGCTGCCGGATGGCACGTGGGCTCCTCTTGCGACAGGGGAGTTGCTGCTCGGTTACGCCGATGAGGCGGGAGAACTGCCGGTGGCGCCCATCCCGCATCTTCTGGCGAATAACGGTACCTTCATGGTCTACCGCAAGATGCATCAGAATGTGAATACCTTCAGGCAGTATCTGGAGGCTAAGGGGCGGCAGTACCCTGGCGGAAAGGAAAAACTGGCTGCGAAGTTCGTGGGCCGGTGGCGCGATGGCACGCCCGTCGAGCTCTCGCCAGACCGGCCGGATCCCGCCATCGCGAACGACAAGGAAAGCAACGTCAACTTCACTTTTGGCGAGGATCAGACGGGGGCGCGCTGCCCCATCGGGGCGCATATCCGGCGCACCAACCCACGGGATGCGTTTGGCTTTGAGACGCGGCTGATCAATCGCCGCCGGATCACGCGCCGTGGTCTGCCCTACGGACCCTATGCGCCGGAAGATCAGCCCGTCCGGGACGATGAGGAACGCGGCATTGCCTTCATGGCGCTGAGCGCCAGTCTGGCGCGGCAGTTCGAATTCGTGCAGCAACAGTGGATCGAGTACGGCAATGATTCCAAGCTGGGCAATGAGAAGGATCTGCTGCTGGGCAATCGACAGAACGGCGGACGCTTCATGATCCAGGGCGATGAATCGGGAACCAATCCGCCGTTCATGTGCGGCGGCATCCCGAACTTTGTGGAATTACGCGGAGGAGATTATTTCTTCATCCCCAGTATGACGGCGCTGAAAATGATGTCCACCGGAACGGTAGATCCAAGATAATCATATGCCTCTCATCGATAGATTGAAAAACGCGCTGGAGCGAGTGGAGCACGAGGGGGAGACGGCGCTGGCGATGGCTGATGCCGACGTTATGGCTTTCGTGGACCGCCTGAAAAAACATACGACCCAATACCCGGAACCGGTCTTCGCGGTGTTGCGCCGCGTGAAGCCCGTATTGGTCGCAAAAGGCTTCGCGCTGGTCACGCGCTTTGAAGACGTGCAGGAGGTGCTTTCCCGCGACGACGTTTTTCAGGTAACGTACGGCCAGAAGATGCGGGTGATTACAGGGGGCAGCGACTTTTTTCTGGGCATGCGGAACTCGCCCGAATATGAGCGTGACGTGGCCCACATGCGCAGCGTGATGCGGCGCTCGGACGTTACCGAAAAAATTGTTCCGTTCGTGGCCGCGGCCGCTGAGGAGATTGTTCAGGCGTCGGGTGGCAGCGTCAATGTGGCGACGGAACTGGGTGCTATGGTTCCGGCGCGATGGGTGGCGTCATACTTCGGCTGCACGCCGTTCTCGAACGCTGAGTTAGCGCAGTGGGGAAGCGCGATATTCCGGTATCTCTTCACTGACCTGACCAACGACCCGGCTGTTGGCGACGCCGCGCGCGATGCCGCCGCTAAAGCGCGAGCCTGGCTTGACGATTCGATTGCGAAGCGGAAAGCGAATCCCACTGAGGGCGATGATGTCCTGAGCCGCTGCCTCAAACTGCAGGCTGCCGGACTGCCCGGCATGGACGACCTGGGCATTCGCAATAATCTGATCGGCCTTTTGACGGGAGCCATTCCAACAACGGCCAAGTGCTGTGCACAGGCCCTCGATGAGTTGTTGAAGCGGCCTGAGGAACTTGCAAAGGCGCAGGCGGCCGCACGCGCGGGGGACGATGCCTTGCTCGCACAGTACGTCTTTGAGGCGCTGCGTTTTAATCCGAACAACCCGGGGCTCTTCCGCATTGCGGCCGAAGATTACACCGTGGCCAAAGGGAAAGTGCATGCGACCGTGATACCGAAGGGCACGTCCGTATTCGCGGCCACGCAATCCGGCATGTTCGACGAATGCGTGGTGGAAGCTTCCCATGAGTTCCGAATTGGACGGCCCGACTACATTTACATGCACTGGGGCTACGGGCTGCACGCCTGTTTCGGGCAGTACGTCAATGCCGTGCAGATCCCGGGCATCCTGAAGCCGCTGCTGAAAAGGCAGGGTCTGCGGCGCGCCGATGGCGCCGATGGCCAGTTACAGTACGAAGGGCCATACCCGTCGAAGCTCGTTGTTCAATACGAGAAATAGTTCAATACGAGAAATAGTTCAATACGAGAAATAGCAGCTACCGCGCAGGCTCCGGCTCACCGATAACATCCGCACCTTCGCGGCCCAGCCAGCGATAAACCAGACCTGCCGCGATTGCGCCAAGAAGCGGCGCCACCCAGAACAGCCACAACTGATCGATAGCCCAGGAGCCGGCGAACAGAGCCTGGCTGGTGCTGCGCGCTGGGTTCACGCTGGTGTTTGTGACGGGAATGCTCACGAGGTGAATCAGCGTGAGGCAGAGGCCGATCGAGATGGGCGCAAAACCTTTCGGGGCGCGTCCGTGAGTGGATCCGAGAATCACGAACAGGAAGCCGAAGGTCATCGCCACCTCCGATACAAAGCCCGCGATCATCGAATAGTGTCCGGGGGAGTGGTCTCCAAATCCATTGGCGGCGAAACCGCCATCGAGAGTGAATCCAGGCGCTCCGCTCGCGATCGCATAAAGGACGGAAGCTCCCAGAATTGCGCCCACCACCTGCGCGGCGATGTAGGGAAGCAGGTCGCGCGCGGGGAAACGTTCGCCGGCCCAGAGGCCGACCGAGACCGCGGGGTTGAGATGGCAGCCCGAAATATGGCCGATCGCGTAGGCCATGGTCAGCACCGTCAGGCCGAAGGCCAGCGCCACTCCCATGAATCCAATGCCGACGCCGGGGAAAGCGGCTGCCAGCACCGCGCTGCCACACCCACCGAGCACCAGCCACGCCGTTCCGATGCACTCCGCCGTTAATCTCTTGAGCATAAAATCATGCTAACGATAACACAAGAGTCTGACTTTTGCGTGACCGATTTTCAGTAGCTTTTCCGGAAGTTGTTGCGAGCGTTGAAAACGGTGAACTTCCCGTTCTTCGCGGCCGGGATCTGAATCCATATTGTATTGTTCTCAAGGTTCCAGGTTCGCCACGAAGTCATCTGACGGGGCAGACGATGTCGTGAGTGTGACGCGCCTCAAGATCGGGGTCGAGCAGGTTAACGACTATCCCCGCCT
>JBDUBZ010000166.1:0-8522 GCA_040003745.1 Terriglobia bacterium | reverse complement strand
TTCTGCTGGCTGTGTGAATAGCCGGAGTGAGGCGCTGCGTGGAAGGGGAAGTGATCGAGAAGAGGAACGTCGTTCTGGTTAATGCCATCGCCCAGTTGATTGTTGGGGGCGACGCCATAACCGGGAACGAGAACGCCGGCGAGGGCGCGGAAGCCGATATCGACGACATCGTCGCCGGGGCGGCGTCCACCGAAGGGCCAGCCGGCATTGTCACCGCCAAGCGGGCCGAGCCTGCTCTGGCTCCCGAAGGCAGTGGGAGCAATGGTCAGATCCGCACGCGTGATATCCGGAACGAAGACGCCCAGAAGATCGGTGCGGGGAGCCGGCGGCACCTTCAGGCCGAACACGCCGTTCAACACACCGGTCGCAAAGAACGGATTGCCGATGAATTGGGCGAACTGCTGATCGCCCGAAGGCTGACTGCGATTCCAGTAATCCTTCATAGGCAGCGGGATCAGGGCTTCGACGGTGAGCGGGTTGCCCACCCGATCGATCTGAACGTACTGGCCGTAGTTGATGTCCATGGAAGGGCTGGGGCGGACGGTGACGATCTGGCGGAGAGTGGAAGCCCAGACGCCGATTTTCGCGTTGGGTTTGGCCGGGTCGGTCGGGACGGAACCATCGGCGGTGACCATGGAGATGGGCAATTCGACGGCGATCAGGCTGATGTTGTAGCCGGCGAAGCCATCGACCGCGGCGGGGAAAGCCCCTCCGCCCTTATCCGTATCGGCGGCGCCGGTCAGAATTGGCGCGGGGGCGCGGAAATGCAGGGTGTCAAACGTCGCGCCACTGTCGAAATAGAAAGCGTCGTCGCGAGGGCCGGCGAAGACGCGCATGCCGTTGGCCAGCGTGAAGACGGAGGGCTGTCCGAAGTTCGCTTCGTAGTTGGGCGTGGTGGTGGGGCCGATGTTGGGCGGCGCTACCGACAGGGGGTGACCCTTGGCATCGTTATAGATGTACGTTCCCTGGCCGGTGGCGAGGTTGCGGATTACGATGACATACGTCTGGTAGAGGAAAATATTGGGATCGTCGATGCCTTTGAGCGCTCCGAAATACGAAACGAAGGTGGGGTTGGGGCGCAGCTGGGTCTGGAAGACGAAATCGATCTGCATGTCGGGATTTCCATCGAGACCGCGCTGGTTGTTGACATTGAATCGGTAGAGGACGCTGTCTGAGAACTTGTAGTAGCTGGGGCCGTTATCGGGGTTTTGAAAGCCCTGAACGCTCATGCTCATGACGACGCGATCGGAGCGGCCTTTTTCATAACTGCGGAACACGTAGAGGTCGTTCAAATTCGCGGTCTGGTCTTCAAGTAAAAGCGGTCCGTTGCGGTGACTGGCGGCGAATGCCGAGACGCACGTTAGGGTTGCGGCT
Organism: Terriglobia bacterium; assembly: GCA_040003745.1. Lineage (GTDB taxonomy): Bacteria > Acidobacteriota > Terriglobia > Bryobacterales > Bryobacteraceae > BOG-234. Next base: position 7,148 of record JBDUBZ010000166.1, on the reverse strand, counting down.
ACGGCGATTCGTCCGAGGTTTCTGATCATAGGCTTCTCTCCTGGCTGTGAACTTATCTGCCTTGACAGGTTTACGGGCGGGCGGTGGTGACGGATGTATTAGTTTTAAGGTTTCGAAACGGTCGGGTAGTTCCTGGATCATTCAGGACACTATTTGGCCAAATTGCGGGGAATTTGAGCGACCAAAATGATTTCTTAACGGAAATGATGAAATATGCGCTCCAGGCGGGTGCACCTTGCGAAATCGTTGTCACAGGAACAAAGCTGCGCCCCGTGTTCGATTGCAAGGGCGGCGATGCGCGTCGGAAGTCATATTGGCCGCGGTTCCGAGGAGGAGAAGCAGGACCCGCAGAAGTTCAAGGTGCCGCGGCCCTGGATGAATCACAACCACCGGCCTCTGCTGCAGCCAGAGCGCGATCAGGTCCAGAGCGGCTTACGTGGGGAGCGGCTGGCTGAACAATCCGGCGCGGGTAGTCAAACGAAGGAAAGCCAGGAGGACGAGCCACGGCAGTGCTACGGGCTCGGAGCCGTTAAATACGCCCTCAAGCCACTTTTTTGCCTGTTTGTGCAGCGGGGCATCGGTGTTGACTGCATAGATGAGGAGATTCGCATCTATGACGATCATTTTTTGCTGTCATGATGCACCTGTATGCCAGCTCACCGGGCCGTGGCGCGACGGACTTATTCAGCCTTGGCGCCAGGCTCCGGCGGAACTTTGGGACCTGGCTTCGAGTGCTCCTGCTCGGAGGAACTCGCAAGCGCGGGGGATTCCGCGTCTTTCGGCTGCCCTCCGGGGTAGCCGGACTCGGAAACTCCGGTCATGGTCTGGTGCATACTGCCGGAAGGACCCCTGGTACTGGTACCGCAGGCGGTCAGGAAAACGGCCGCGACGAAGACGGCGGAAAATGTGAATGAGCGGAACATCTTTCTTATCACCTTTCTTATCATCATCGAAACCGGTATCGGAGCGCAATGACGTCGCGTAACCCACAACATATGGAAAATTTTCCTTGACGTGCGCTACATCTTGCGGTCAAATTGCAATTGCGCATCAAGCGTGAACGGATCCCACCGCAATGTCTCAGTCAGCAACCGTACGTGCGAAAATGGAAGAGTTGGCCGCTGTAGAAAACTCTCCGAAACCCACCCGCTCGGGTGTGGAATTTCCGAAACACTTTACCGCCCGCCTCGAGGCCGGCAAAACGCCTTATGACGATGTGCTGTGGGAGACCCGCACAGCCACCATCGGCAACGATAAGGGCTCTATTATCTTCGAGCAGCGCGATATCGAGGTGCCGTCCGACTGGTCGCAGACGGCCACCAATATCGTCGCCAGTAAATATTTCCACGGCAAGATGGGCTCCCCCGAGCGGGAGCGCAGCGTGGGTGAACTGGTGCATCGCGTAGTCGACACCATTGCCGATTGGGGCCTGAAGGACGGCTATTTCGCCACCCCGCAGGACGGGGAGAATTTCCGCAACGAGCTGGCGCACCTGATGCTGCATCAGAAGGCGGCGTTCAATTCGCCGGTCTGGTTCAACGTGGGCGTGAAGGAATCGCGCGGCTATGGCTGGTTTTACGAGGCGGCGGAGGAGCGCATTCAGAAGCTCACCTCTGAGGCGAAGCCGCAGTGCTCGGCCTGCTTCATTGTTTCGGTGAAGGATTCGCTCGAGTCCATTCTGGATCTCGCGAAGACCGAGGGTATGTTGTTCAAGTGGGGATCGGGCACAGGCTCGAACCTTTCTTCATTGCGCGAGGAAGACGCCATTCTTTCGGGCGGCGGACGGGCCAGCGGGCCGTTGTCGTTCATGAAAGGCTTCGATGCGTTTGCGGGCGTGATCAAATCCGGCGGGAAGACGCGGCGCGCGGCGAAGATGGTGATCCTCAATGCGGATCATCCAGATATCGGGCGCTTTATCTGGTGCAAGGCGAAGGAAGAGAAAAAGGCCCACACGCTGATCGAGGCTGGCTACGATTCGTCTCTCGATGGCGATGCCTACAGTTCGATCTTCTTCCAGAACGCGAACAACTCCGTCCGCGCGACGGATGAGTTCATGGAGGCTGTGGTTGAGGATCGTGAGTGGTGGACGAAATCGGTCCATAGCGGTGAGAAGAAAGACCGGTATCAGGCGCGCGAGCTGATGCGCGAGATCGCGGAAGCCACCTGGCAGTGCGGCGACCCCGGCATGCAGTTCGACACCACGATTAACCGCTGGCATCCGTGCAAGAACACGTCGCGCATCAATGCGTCGAATCCATGCTCGGAATACATGTTCCTGGACGATTCGGCCTGCAACTTGTCGTCTCTGAACCTGATGAAGTTCCTGGGACCGAACGGGCAGTTCGATGTTCCGGCCTTCCGCCACGCGGTGGACACGCTGATTGTGGCCCAGGAAATTCTGGTGGATAACGCCGCGTATCCGACGGAGAAGATCGCGCAGAATTCGCACGATTACCGCCCGCTGGGTCTGGGCTTCGCCAATCTGGGCGCGTTACTGATGTCGCTCGGCATTCCTTACGACAGCGACCGCGGGCGCGATTATGCGGGCGCCATCAGCGGCATGATGTGCGGACAGGCTTATCTGACGAGCGCGCGCATTGCGGCGTCGACGGGTCCTTTCCCTGGCTATGCGAAGAACGCGGAGCCGTTCCTCGAAGTGATTCGCATGCATCGCGACGCCGTGCATGGCATCAACCACCGCAACGTGCCTTCGGACATGTACCAGAGCGCGAAGCAGTGCTGGGAAAGCGCCTATGAACTGGGCAGGACCGCTGGTTTCCGCAACGGCCAGTTGACGGTGATCGCGCCTACGGGGACCATCGGCTTCATGATGGATTGCGATACCACCGGCATTGAGCCCGATCTGGCGCTGGTGAAATACAAGAAACTGGTGGGCGGCGGGGTCATCAAGATCGTCAACAACACCGTGCCGCAGGCGCTGATCAAGCTTGGCTATTCGGCCGAGCAGGTGGAGACGATTGTCAGCCATATCGATTCCACGGGCACGATTGAGGGCGCGCCGGGGCTGAAGCCCGAGCATCTGCCGGTGTTCGATTGCAGCTTCCGGCCTTCGAACGGGGTTCGTTCCATCCACTACATGGGCCATCTGAAAATGATGGGCGCGGTGCAGCCGTTCGTTTCGGGCGCGATCTCGAAGACCATCAATATGCCCGAGGAATGCACCGTGGAAGACGTGATGGAGGCTTACACCGAGAGCTGGCGGCTGGGCCTGAAAGCGGTGGCGATCTATCGCGACAATTCGAAAAAATCGCAGCCGATGAGTTCGGGCACGGGTTCGAAGGCGGAGAAGAAATTGGCCAGCGCCGCGGCTGCCGGGTTGATGAAAGAAGCCGTGGCGGCGGTCACGGAGCGGGTGGTCTTCCGTCCGGTGCGCCGCAAGCTGGCGGATGAACGGCAGTCGATTACGCATAAGTTCTCGATTGGCGGCCACGAGGGCTACATCACCGTCGGGATGTTTGAGGACGGAACGCCCGGCGAGATCTTCGTCACAATGGCGAAGGAAGGCTCGACGATTTCCGGGCTGATGGACAGCTTTGCGACTTCGATCAGCTACTGCCTGCAGTACGGCGTGCCGCTGAAGTTTTTGGTGGATAAGTTCGGGTACGTGCGGTTCGAGCCGAGCGGGTGGACTGGGAATCCGCAGATTCCGTATGCGAAGTCGATTCCGGATTACATTTTCAGATGGCTGGGCGCGAAGTTTCTGGGCGCCGAGTATGTGAGCAATGAAGCCGGGACCACGACCACGCTGCGGCCGACGGAGCCGAGTCCGCAGGAGTCTCTGCCGTTTCCGGCCGTGGCGACGGATGCGCCCATGTGTGCGGAATGCGGGGGGATGATGACCCGCAATGGAAGTTGCTACAAGTGCGAGAACTGCGGCGGGACCAGCGGCTGTAGTTAGGCTGCCGTCGATCTGATTCAAGGGGGCGGCGAATGTGCCGGTGGGCATGCGCCGCCTAAGCTCGCAGTCATTGCTTTGATTTCTCGCTAAAGCTGCCGACTGGGAATGATCGCGGCGGAGCGTGGCGCCGTCCCTGTTGCGAAGACCGTAAAGAGCGGTTTGGTGCGAATTCCCCTGTTCAAGACGGTTTGGAGACGAATAACCGAAACGTCGCCCGAATCGCGCCCAATCACCAGAGCATACTCGCCACCCGGAGTCAGCAGCACCTCGCCGGGATTGCCACCCACGTACACCGAGGCGGCCAGATGCCGGGTGTCTATGTCGAAGATCGTCAAATTGCCGCTGCCGGTGTTGGTGACAAAAAGCAGGCTCTGGCCGTCGCTGCTCCCCACCGCCATTCCGTATGGTTTGGAACCGGCGATGAAGGTCTCATCCACCTGGTTCTGAAAGGTATCGACTATGACGATAGCGTCGCCATCCATGCCCGTAACGAACATTTGTCCGCCGTCTTCGTTGAAGCAGAAGCGGGCGGGCGCGAAGGGCATGGTGAGCCGGGCGAGCAGTGCGCCAGAAGCGGCGTCGACTGTCACGACTTCTTTTAAATGGGGCACGCCCGCGAGGATTGTTTCGCCATCTACGCGGAAGCGGACGGGCCCGCAATCGGCGCCGATGGCGGTGGTCCCGAGGACTTCAGCATCTGTGATCGAGACTCGCACGATCGATCCGCCGACAGCTACCGCAGACATTCTGTCATTAATGTCGAACCCCAGCGGCGCCGCGGGTAGCCGAATTTTCTTTGTAACGCGGCCGCTCGCTGGATCGATCAGCAGCAGCAGAGCAGGCTGCCGGATCAACACCGCCAACGCGCCGCTGCCCGGGACGATGGCAGCGGCTACGATCTGCCCGGGCACGTCGATCTTTCCGGAAACACTCAGGCGCGACGGATCGATTACGCTGATGGAATGGACGTCGGGGCAGGTGACGAAGACGCGCTCACCCGACCTCAGTACACTTCCCGGGATTTGGTTGAGCGAAATGGTGCCGGCGCGCCGGAATTCAGCAAGATCGGCGACGGCAATTCCGCGTTCACTGGCGCTGGCTACGAAAAGCCAGCCAAAATAGCGGGGAGCGAGTTTACGCCCACATCCGGCGAGCAGCGCGGATGTGAGGAGAGCCCGTCTGGTCAAACCGAAATCGTAGCAGAGCCGTAGATGAAAGCATGCCGCGATGGCAGGCGAACGTTACTTTACCGTCCCGCAGAGGAGAATGCCGCCGCGCTCGGGGGCAGCACAAGAAACATCAGAAGAAGCCCGCGTTGTGCCTTCGCGTACCAATACGCCTGCCGCGGCACATAAAGGTAGTACCAAAACGGGAAATTCGCCGGCGGCAACAAACTATTCGTTCGCCCCCATTTTTCCGGGTGTACCATGATGTTCTAACTTCTTCAATTGGAGAAAACGGATTCTGTGGATTCCGAATATGGAAGGTTAAGTGCTTCAGCCGGGGCAACGATGACAGGCCTGCGTCGCACTTTGTTTGTCGGAGTTATCCTCGGATCCGCCGCCACGTGCCTGCTGGCTCAGAACCAGATGCAGGGCCTTACCGACAGTGGACGGGTGCGTCTGCTCAGCTCAGATTCTTCCATTCTCGACATAGAAGAGTTAAAGAAAGACCTGCCGTGCACGGTGACGCAGGTCAAGCCGATGCTCGGTTTTGATCTCCGGTTTCACACTGGCTACGATATTACGATTCCTCTCCATGAATTGTCCGGGGAGGGGGATCAGCTCACCATACTTTTCAAGGTGACTTCCGACACCTCAAAGGATTCCACCCATTATTTTTCGCAGCGGTATGTCGTTCCGAGCATTGAGGCCGATGCCAAAGGGGACGCGTATCTTCAGGGCGGCTTCGATGCGGGCGAAGGCAGTTACCACGTTTCATGGATGATGCGCGACCGGATGGAGCGCGTTTGCGCTTCCAACTGGGACGTCAAGGCGGAACTGGCCCCCCGGGATCAATCGATCAAAATGGCGATCGCCCCGACTGCGGTAGAACCGTCCGACCGCGAATTTTTCAAAGAAGAACCGCCGGTCGTGCGCATCAATACAGAGGAACCGCTGAAGGTAAAGGTTCTGATCAATTTCGCTCCGCAGCAAAGCGCCGCGGCCGCGATGCAGCCGATCGATACCAGCGCCCTGATTTCGATCCTGCGCAATATTTCACGGGAGCCGCGGATTTGCAAATTTTCCGTCGTGGCGTTCAATATGAACGACCAAAAAGTGGTCTATCGGCGGGACGACATGGACCATATCGATTTCCCGGAGCTGGGAAAAGCGCTGTCGCAGCTGAAACTCGGCATGGTCGACTACAAAAAATTAACAGACAAGCACAGCGAAACGGATTTTCTGACACACCTGATCCAGGATGAACTGGGCAACAACAGCTCCGATGCCGTAATTTTTGCCGGTCCCAAGGTAATGCTTGACGAAGCGCCCGCCACCGATAGCTTTAAAGAGATCGCCGGAATTGCCTTCCCGGTATTTTATATGAACTACAACCTGGTTCCACAGCAGAACCCCTGGCGGGATTCCATAGGAACCGTGGTAAAGTACCTGCGCGGGTACGAATACACCATCAGCCGGCCGCGCGATTTGTGGAATGCGTGGAGCGATATTATGGGGCACATCGTAAAGTTGAAACTAGCGAGTGCCGCTCCCGCGTCCCCACAATAGACATGAAATCTGGCTTCAGTAGTTCGTTGGCGATTTTCGTCGTTGTTCTGGCTCTGCCGGCGGTTCCGGCCCAGGCTCAGCGATATACCGATCCAGATACTCTAGCGCCTTCGTTCCCGACTCCCCAGGTGGTGGTGGAACACATGCTGGAGTTGGCGCAACTCAAGCCGAATGAGATGGTTTACGATCTCGGCTGCGGCGATGGGCGCATCGTGATTACGGCCGCCCAGAAATTTCATGCGCGCGCTGTGGGGATCGAAATCCGGCGCGACATCTTCGAGACGACCTTCGGTAAGGTGAAGTCGCTGGGACTGGCCGATCAGGTCAGCATCATTCATGGAAACGCATTACATACGGACCTCAGCGCCGCCGACGTTGTGACGCTCTACCTTCTTACGAGTTCCAACGAGCGATTAAAGCCGGTGCTCCTGAGGTACCTTCGCCCGTCCGCGCGGGTGGTTTCGCATGATTTCGAGATCCGGGGATGGAAGGCGGCC
>JBDUBZ010000427.1:0-2550 GCA_040003745.1 Terriglobia bacterium | reverse complement strand
ACCACCTCCACACGCCGGAAGGCGCTGTTCCCCGCGGGCTGGTAGACCCAGTCGCGGTCGTGCAGATGCAGAACCGCGTTCGCGGGCACCGTGGCATAGACCTTGCGATCCGTGCCATGAAAGGTGGCCGTGACGAACATTCCGACACGCATGAAGCCGCCGGGATTCTTCATTTCCAGACGCACCTTTGCGGCGCGCGTCGCTGGATCGAGCGTGGGCCCGATATTACTGATCCTTGCCTGCAGAGTGCGATCGGGATAGGCGTCCAGGCGAACGGTTGCGATGTCGCCCTGGCGAACGTTTTTCAAATCGTTTTCATAGACATCGCAAATCACCCATACGGTGGAAAGATCGGAAATCGTGAAAGGGTTCGGCGAGGCCAGGCCCTGCACGCCTGCGGCGGTATTCGTCTGCTGATCCGTGATGATCCCGGAGATGGGGGCGTTAATATCGACGATGGCCGATGGGTGGTCCGGGTCGGCGCCGAGAATCCTCAGGCGTTCGCGCGCCGTCTCCACTGTAACGGCGGCCTTCACTTCAGTACTCACGGCGACGTCATAATCCTTCTGTGCGACCGCGCCCTTGTCGAGCAGGACCTTAGCCCTTTCGAGTTGCGATTTGGCGAGCGCGTGATCGGCGACTGCCTGCCGGTAATCCGAGTTCGCGCCCGAGATATCGGTGCTTTGCACACGCATCAGGAGCTGGCCTTTCGTGACCGTGTCGCCGAGCTTTGCGTGAACTTCCAGCACCCTCCCGGAGGCCAGAGAAATCACGGGCACGGCACGCGAAACATCGGCCGCCACCACGCCGGTGGCATTGATTTCGGAAGCCGACTCGTATCGCGCCGCTTCAACGAGCGGGAATTGCTCCGGATGCTCGATCCTGACGTCGGCGTCATCGCCCACCTGCTGCACCTGAGCGGCTGGCGGCTTTTCGGCCGCGGGATCCGGCGGCTTTTCCTTTGAACAACCCACCGCGGCGAGCGTAACCGCGCCCAGAAATGGCAGAAGCACCTTTGCGTTCATGGATTAATCACTTCTCTTCCGACGGCCAGATTCAGCTGACTGGCGGCCGTAAGCCATGAACCGACGAGATTCAGATAGTTCAGGCGAATACTTCGATAATCGTTCTGCGCATTCAGGAAGTCGAGTAACGATGCGCCTCCATTCTGATAGGCGAACGCGATGGTGGAGCGAACCTGGCCGGCCTGGTCCAGATACTTCGCTTTATAAGGACGAAGCAGATCGAGGCCGCTCTCGAGGGTTACGTATGCGGAATCCACGTCGCTGTAGACCTGCGCGGCTGCCGCTTCCTGAAGCCGCTGGGTTCGGGTGATATCAATTTCCGTACGCTCTTTCTCGCCCTGGTTGCGATCGAAGATACGCAGGGGAATAGTCATACTGAAACCGATATAAGCGGAAAACTGCGGGGGATTCCGTGCCGCATCGGCGCTGAAGGTGGGGTCCGCCGAACCGTTCGCGAAGGCCAGCCGATGGTCGGTGCGGGCCTTATCGATGGCCTGTGCAGCGGCTCTCAGGTCTGGACGGGAAGCGACCGCGACACGCCTGTATTCGTCGAGGCTGAGCATCGCTTCGGAAAAATCAAACGCTCCTGTAATGTCGAACTGTTCCACAGATGTTCGGTCGTTCAAAAGGGACAGCAGCTGAATCTTAGCCGTGCGGAGATTGGTTTGCGATGTCACAACGTCGGATTCGTACTGCACGCGCTGCAGTTCCAGCCGCATCAGATCGACCTGCGCAATGTCGCCCGCCTTCAGCCTCTCGCGGCTGAGGCCCAGCAATTGATCGTAGTACGCCAGATTCTCGTTCGAAAGCTCAAGTACAGCCTTGGCGTGCAGTGCCTGAATAAACGCATTTCGCAGCGTGAATTCCAGACTGCGGGTCAGATCTTCCTGCTGAGACGAAGCGATTGCAGTGCCGCCCTTTGCACTCTCGAGCCGCAGTTCACGCTTGTGCTCCCGTTCATGGAGGTAGCTCGCGGCAACGAACGGCAGCAACCCCCCAATCGGCCGATAAGGATGAGTCGAAAACAAATCGATCTGATCGAGGCTCGTGGTGAGTTCGGGATTGGGCCGCAGGAAAGCGGTTGTCTCCATGGCGCGGGCCTCGTCCACGTTCAGGACGCCTGCGAGAAGGGAAGGGTTTGCCGTTTCAAATTTCTCGCGGATCTGCTGCCACGTCCAGGTCTGTTGAGCGAACCCGCGCGGGCTGCGCACAACCACGAAAACCAGCAGCAGCCCCCGTGCGAGGGCGTACCGCATTCTCAGAGCCACAAATCCCAATGTAACGAGTCGCCGGGCCGATTCCAGATATCTTTCGGCCATTCGCCCCGTATCTTTTGGGCGCTTCGGCGCGACACTCCTGGGCTCCGCTTAGAATGAATGCGAGGCGCTTCGCTTCATGTTTTCTTTCCTGGTTAAGGGTACGCCGAGGGCCGTGATTCTGCTCGCGGCCCTGATGACCGTAACTATTGCCGCGGCCGACTGGCGCATCGAGCGCGATATACCGCTGGGCTTTCTGTACCTTTTTC
>JBDUBZ010000165.1:0-8551 GCA_040003745.1 Terriglobia bacterium | reverse complement strand
CCCGCATCGTGCTCGTCGACGATCACTCGATCATGCGGCAGGGCCTCAAGGCCGCTTCATACTTTCGAGCGGGGGGCGATGTTCAGGGATCAGTCGGCCGGCGGCCACTGAAACGAGCGCCCAGCGCGCCCCCGGCGGCGCAGGTTCCCACGACCAGGGCAAATATCACCACCATCATGATCAGGGCAACAAACGCGACCATTGGCGGGTTATTAATTATTTCGGACATGCGCGGATCCTGCTTCACAGACTCATCGAGCATCTGCTTGCCGGTAACCGCGAAAGTCATTGTGAGCACGACCGCCAAACTCACGAAAGTCAGCACGCCGGTGATTGAACCCAGGCGCGCGCCCGAACGTACGCTGAGTGAAAAGCCGGTGAATCGCCGGTAAAGCGGCACCGCACACCATCCCGCGCAAAGCCACCAGACGAAAAACAGCCGGTTCAGCACGGGAATCACCTGCATCATCATGATCGCAAGCGACATCAGAAACGCCACGCGCAGCGCAATCGGGTTTCTAAAGCTCACGGGAGCCGGGGTGATCTTCGTCTGCACCTCGGCCGGGGCTTCCAGAGGAACCTGCAGCGGCTCTTCAGCGACGATTTCATCACGCGTGGGGCGCCCGCAGGCATGGCAGAATCGCGCGTTCTCTACCAGCTGGGTACCGCAGGTGCAATATTCGGCCACTGCTCTCAGTTTGACGCAGACGCTCCGATGGTGGCAACTCCGATGTGTGTGCCGTCACGTTTCTCTTTGATCGAGATAATTCGCCGGTAGCCGTCATTAGTTCAGTTCGAAACGGGTCGAGCCATCGCGCTCCGTTATGACGAACCAGCCCGGCAACTGAGAGCGATAAAAGCTGAGCCGGCCGGGCTTTCGGGGAACATTTTGTCCGCAGCCGTTTGGCTGAAGCATCATTGCCGGGGAACGATAGAAAAAGTGCGTTTCGCACAGGTCTTTATGTCAGGTGTCGCTTGCGCACCGATACTGCCTCAATCTTTGCGGACCTGCGGTGTCCAACAAGCTCTGGCGTGGTAGCTTGCTCCTGATGGACGAAATTACAATTCTGGTGCTTGGCGATCCGGCCGAAGCCGCCCTTGAGACGCTCAGGAGGCGGTTCGGCGCGACTATGAAAATGGCCAAGAAAGCGGACGATCTGGCTGCAGCGTTTCCCTCCGCCCGGGTTCTCTTCAGCTGGGCCGGTGGGCGCGCGGAAGTCTTGAAGGTATTGGCAGGCGCCCCGAAACTGGAGTGGATTCAAACCCGCTCGGTGGGTCTCGATTCGCTGCTGTGCCCGGAGTTGATCGCGAATCCGATCCTGCTCACCAATGGGCGCGGGACGTTCAGCCAGTCGCTGGGCGAGTTTGTGATCACGGGCGCGCTTTATTTTGCAAAAGACCTTCCGCGCATGCTGAAGGCGAAGGCCGAACGCCGCTGGGATGTTTTCGACGTACACGAGCTCAGCGCCCAGACGATGGGCATTGTCGGTCATGGAGATATCGGACGCGCTTCCGCCCGCCGGGCTAAAGCTTTCGGTATGCGAGTGCTTGCCCTGCGCCGCGACATTAACCCACGCGCCGGCGATGAAGATGTCGATCGCGTGTATGCGACGAAGGATCTCCATGAAATGCTCCCCGAGTGCGATTACGTGGTCGCGGCAGCGCCCCTAACGCCTGCCACGAAACACATGCTGAGCAAGGCTGAGTTCAGCCGCATGAAGCCGGGCGCCATCGTCATCAATGTAGGACGCGGACCTGTGGTCGACGAGGCGGCGCTGATTGAAGCCCTGCGCGATAAAACGATTCGCGGCGCGGTGCTCGACGTCTTCGAGGTCGAGCCTCTTCCCGCGGAAAGCCCGCTCTGGGACATGGAAAACGTGCTGATTTCAGCCCACTCAGCCGACCATACGAAGGACTGGATGAACGACTCCGTCAAATTCTTTCTGGAACAATTTGCGCGCTGGCAGAACGGCGAGCCGCTGAAGAACGTCGTCGATAAGCACGCGGGCTATTGATTCGTACTCACAAAATCGCGGCCATTCCTGGCGACGGCATTGGCAAAGAAGTGATTGCGGCCGGTCTGGAAGTTCTTGCCGTATGTGCAGCCGTCGATGGAGGCTTCGCGCTCGAAGTTCAGCACTTCGACTGGGGTTCGGACTTCTTCCACCAGCATGGCGTGATGATGCCCGCCGACGGGCTGGATCGGCTTCGGGGCATGGATGCGATCTACTTCGGGGCCGTGGGAGCGCCCGACGTGCCCGATCATGTGACGCTCTGGGGTCTGCGGCTCGCCATCTGCCAGCCTTTCGATCAATATGCGAACGTCAGGCCGACGCGCATCCTGCCCGGGATTGAAAGCCCTCTTCGCGGGGTGACCGCGAAAGACCTGGACTGGGTCATCGTTCGCGAAAATTCCGAGGGTGAATACTCGGGGCACGGCGGTCGTTCGCACCGCGGTTTGCCTGAGGAAGTTGCCACGGATGTTTCGATCTTCACCCGCGCCTGCGTGGCGCGTATTCTCCGCTTCGGTTTCGAAATGGCACGCTCGCGTCCGCGCAAACTGCTTACGGTTGTGACCAAATCGAACGCCCAGCGCAACGGCATGGTCATGTGGGATGAAATCGCGGCCGAGGTTGCGGCGGAGTTCCCCGATGTGACGTGGGACAAGATGCTGGTTGACGCCATGACGGTGCGGATGACTCTTCATCCCGCGTCCATCGACACCGTGGTCGCGACGAATTTGCACGCGGATATTCTGTCGGATCTGGCGGCGGCGCTGGCGGGCTCGCTGGGAATCGCGCCCACCGCGAATCTGAATCCCGAGCGCCAGTTCCCTTCCATGTTCGAACCGATCCATGGGTCGGCGTTCGATATCACGGGTAAGGGAATCGCCAACCCGATCGGCACTTTCTGGTCAGGCGAAATGATGCTGAATCATCTCGGCGAACACGCTGCCGCCGCGCGTTTGATGCGCGCTATTGAAAGCGCGACCGCCGACAAATCGCTGCACACTCCCGATTTAGGCGGACGGGCCACCACTCGCCAGGTGACCGATGCTGTTTGCGCGGCTCTGCGTTAACAGATCGATTGCGGAGATGGTCACGCGCGCTTCGAGACGCTCGCGAACCACACCGATCCAGCCCCTGAAATTTTGGGCGATCAGGTCGTGCGCCAGCCGCACCACCCACCGGGACCTTCAAAGCCGTCGATACCCGCACCCAGGGCACCCTCCAGCAGCAATTTACGAAAGCGCCCTGTTCAGCCGCGCAATAATCTCATCGAGCCAGGCTTCATGCTCAGGCTTCATCAGCACCGAACGCAGGCACAGCATCTGTTCCCGGTCCCGTTCAAGCTCAGGCCATGAGGATGTGCCGAAGAATGAGACGGGCATCTGAATCAGAGCCAGATTCAGCTGCTGTTTCGCGGCCTGCTCGAAGATCCACTGGGAGGCCGCCGATACCGCACTTGCCGATCGCGCGCGAGGAGCCCAGACCACGATATCGAGCTCCGGCTCGAAAGGAACAACGAAGCGCGGGTCCGCCCTCAGCAGTTCGGCGAATTTCAAGGCAGCGCGGCGTGAAGACGACAGTCCCTGTGCGAATTCACCGCCCCGCGCCAGCGGCAGTAAACGCTGCGTAGCCCAAAGCGCCACTGCCGCGGCGCCGGGGCGCGAACACTCGAGACTGATCTCACCCAGATGCAACTCATTCGAAGAGAAGTAGGTGTAAGGCGAATGATGGCTGTAGAGCGCGCCCACGGAAGGGTCCCGGAAGAGCACGCACCCGCACCCATAAGGCTGCAATCCATGTTTGTGCGGATCGATCACAATGGAATCCGCCTCGCCGATGCGATCGAAGGCCTCGCGGGCGGGCGCGCCCAACCCCTCTGCCAGGGTGAAATACCCGCCGTAAGCCGCATCCACATGCAGACGAAATCCATAGCGGTCGCGCAGCGTGAGGATCTGGGGAAGCGGATCCACCGCGCCCACTCCCGTGCTGCCGAGGGTCGCTACAACGCAGCCAACGCCGCCCTGTGAGAGGCGCTTTTCGAGGACCGCCATATCCATGCGCCCGCGCGCATCCTGAGCGATCTTTTCGAACGGGAGCTGCAGAACGGCGCTGATTCGCTCATGCGTGTAATGCGATTGAGCCGAAGCCACAATCGTCCTGCCGGGATGCAGCCGGCCTGCGACCCAGAGCGCTTCGAGATTCGCCATGGTGCCGCCGCCGGTCAGATGCCCGAGATGCGTATCCCACCCGAACATCCGGGCGATCTGGGCCACGGCTTCCTTCTCCATGGAGGAACTGGCGCGACCGCCATCGAGCGCATGGTTGTTGGGATTGATCCACATGGCGAGCGCATACGCCGCGCGCGCCACAGGGTGTGGGGGCTTCAGCATCTGCCCGGCATACAGAGGGTGGAAGTACGGGAAGTTGTCGGCGAGCCGTTCCGCGGTTTCCAGCAGAACCCGCTCTATCCCGGCGGCCGCGGGTGTCAAAGGCGTAAAGTCAGGCAGCGCGGCGAATGAGCTTTTGAGTCGCGCCAGAGCCTCGGGAAAGAGCTCGCTCACCTATTTGTTCTGGAAGAATTTCAGTTCGCAGGCGGGGGCAGGCACTGTCACTTCCGCGCGGCTCTTTACCTTGCCTGAAAACTGAGCCGGAGTCTTTATTACTGGCATGGTGTGATTTTCTTTGGGCCCGAATGTAGGCAAAGGTACCGCACAGGGGACTACGTTTGACGCCGCACAGCCTATGAGGATCGCGAGGGATGCGTACTTCATCTGAATCGACGATTCTACCTCTACGGCCGTGTGAGGCAGCACGGCTGTAGCGGGCCAGCTGGCAAATTCGCCAAAAACTTCCCCGGATCGCCGCCGGAAGCTCATACAGGTTTTCGGGCAGGCAGGAAAGCCGTTACAATGGGCAAACAAAAGGCGAAATGCTCGAGCTCTCCACAACCCGGCCCACCATGCTCCAAAAACTGGAGCGCATGGCAGAAGATTCCGAGGGTCCCATCCGCGCCATTCAGCGCACGCCGCCCCGCGCCGCCGATTATGCCGACTTCCCGGAATCCATAAACCCAGCTCTGCGCGAGGTCCTCGCCAAACGCGGAATCGAGAAGCTCTATTCGCACCAGGCGCTAGCGTACGAAAAGATCGATGCGGGCGGCAACGTCGTAATTGTCACGCCAACCGCCAGCGGTAAGACGCTCTGTTATAACCTCCCGGTGCTGAACCGCCTCATCGCGGAACCGGGCGCCCGCGCCCTCTATCTGTTCCCTACCAAGGCGCTTTCCGAAGACCAGCTCGAAGAAATGCACGGGCTGATTGAAGCCATGGGGTCCAGCCTTTGCGCCTTCACCTATGACGGCGATACCCCACAGGACGCGCGCCGCGCTATCCGCCAGCGCGCCAACATCGTTCTTACCAATCCGGACATGCTGCACACCGGCATCCTGCCGCATCACACCAAGTGGGCGCGCATGTTCGAAAACCTGCGCTACATCGTCGTCGATGAACTGCATTACTACCGCGGCGTCTACGGCAGCCATCTCGCGAATATCATGCGCCGCCTGCGCCGTTTGTGCGAGTTCTATGGTTCGAAGCCGCAATTTATCGCCTGTTCCGCGACCATTGCCAATCCCAAGGAACTGGCCGAGACGCTGATGGAAACGCCGTTCGATCTGATCGACCGCAACGGGGCTCCCGCCGGGGAGAAGGTCTTCGTCTGCTACAACCCGCCCGTGGTCAACCGCCAGCTGGGCATTCGGCGCAGTTACATCAATGAATCGCGCCGCATCGCCCTCGACCTTATCGATCAGGGCCAGCAAACGCTCGTCTTCACCAACAACCGCCTCGCAACCGAGATTCTGGTCACCTATCTCAAAGACGCCTGCGACAAGGGGCGCATTCCCACGGAATCGGTTCGTGGATACCGCGGTGGCTATCTGCCGCGCGAGCGCCGCGAAATCGAAAAGCGGCTGCGCTCGGGCGACATTCGCGCAGTCGTCGCCACCAACGCACTCGAACTGGGGATCGACGTCGGTTCGCTCGATGCCGTGGTGATGGCTGGCTATCCGGGCACCATCGCCTCCACGTGGCAGCGCGCGGGCCGCGCCGGACGACGCAACAATTCGTCGCTCGCCATCATGGTTGCCTCGAGCGCGCCTGTCGATCAATACGTCGTCGAGCATCCCGAATATCTCTTCGGCCGCTCGCCCGAACACGCTTATGTGAACGCCGACAATCTGGAAGTCCTGCTAAGCCACCTGAAGTGCGCCGCTTTTGAGCTTCCGATCCACGCGGGCGAACGGTTCGGACCGCACGACACCACAGACCTCTGCACGTTCATTGCTGAATCGGGCCTGCTGCACCGCTCGGGCGAAGCCTGGCACTGGACCTCGGACAGTTATCCCGCCGATGCCGTCAGCCTTCGATCCGTTTCGAGCGATAACTTCGTCGTGGTCGATATCACCGGCGAAGCCAAGATCATTGCCGATGTCAGTTTCACCACCGCTCTCACGACCCTGCACGAAAAGGCTATCTATCTCCACGAAGCTAAACAATTTCACGTCGAGCGCTTCGATTACAAAGAGCGCAAAGCCTACGTGAAGCGCGTGGAGTGCGACTACTATACCGACGCCATCGACTATACGCAGGTCAAGCCGCTGCGTGAGTTCGAAACCACGGGCGACCGCGTTCATGGCGACGTGCGTGTGAACCGCCAGATTGTGGGCTTCAAGAAAATCAAGTTCTATACGGGCGAAAACGTGGGTGCGGGGCAGCTTTCCATGCCCGAGCAGGAGATGCACACCACGGCCTTCTGGCTGCACTTCACCGCGCCGTTCCTGGCCAGTTTCGAGCAGTACACACCCACCGAACGCCAAAACGGGCTCACGGGACTCGGCAACGCCTTCCGCACCATTGCCTCACTGCTGTTGATGTGCGATCCCAGAGACCTTGGCGTCGCTTTGACGGAAGATATTTCCGGCGGTCTGCTCGCCTGGGAGCCGAATCTCTATCTCTACGACAGTTACGCTGGCGGTGTGGGTCTGAGCGCGCCCCTCTACAGGCTGAGCGACAAGCTCTTCGCGCAAACCGCGGAACTGATCGCCGGATGCGCCTGTGAGGGCGGCTGCCCGGCCTGCGTGGGTCCCACCGGCGAAATCGGAGACCGTGGCAAACAGGTCGCGGCCGAAATCCTGCAAAAATTGTTATTCGCCGATCCTCCGGCGGCATTGGCCGATTTTCAGAAGACTCCTGCCCCCGTTCAACCGTAGGATCGGGTTCATGAGGATTTACTATCCGGGAGTGGTGATGATTCCCCTTCTGGTGTTATTGATGGCTGCTGCTTCCCTCATCGGAGGCACGCGCATCTGGACATTTTGGCCAGTGACTCTGATCGCCACCGGACTGGAGGAAATATTCTTATGGGCAAGAACCCGGGCGCGATAATCGGCATCGCTCTGATCGCCGGCGGTGTGCTGCTTTTTCTGGATAATCTGGGCATCCTGCCGTTCCGCGCGACCGGTCTGTTCTGGCCGCTCGTTTTTCTGACCTACGGCGTGGCGTCTCTCTCGAATTCGAGAAGCGGTGCGGGCTCGGTCTGGGGCTACGCGGCGGTAGCGGCCGGCGGTCTGCTGCTGCTGGACAATCTGAACATCCTGCACGTCACCCTTCACACGCTCTGGCCCCTGGTGTTGATCGCTATCGGTGTGAATATGCTCATGTACCGCCTGCGCTGGCAGCAGTTCGGAAGCCGCTTCACCTGTGGGGGCGGCAGTAGCGGCAGCTACGACCGACTGCATGAATTTGCAATCTTCAGCGGCGTGAAGCGCAAGGTGGAATCGAAAGTCTTCGAGGGAGGGAAAATCGCGAGTGTTTTTGGGGGGGTCGAGATCGATCTGCGGCGCGCCGCTATTGTCTCCGCCGATAACCAGATCGTGCTTGAAGCCAATGCGGTCTTCGGCGGCATTGAGATTCGCGTTCCCGAAACATGGCGCGTCAGTCTCCAGGGCACTGCGGTTTTCGGCGCTTATGAGGATAAAACGCTGCCCCCGCGACCGGAGGCGGGCTTCCAGCCTCCGCTTCTGATCGTTCGCGGTGGAACGGCGTTCGGAGCGGTCGTCATACAGAACTGATGCACCCGATTCTGCAGAGTTGGCGCCGCTTCCTGATCTGGATGGCCGCGTGGATCCCGATCGGCGCGATCCTGGTTCTGGTCACCTGTCTTTCGGGTCGGCTGCCTCTTGATCAAAGCATCGCCGTGACAACTCCGGGCGCCCTCGCACTGGCCTTCGTCTGCCTTTCTCCGTGGTATGTCTGCCGTTCGTTACCCCTGCGCTCCACGTCGCCCTCGAAAATACTGAGTCAGCACCTGGCGTCGGCCATTATCCTGTCCGGCGGGGTGATGCTGATCGGCCGCCTCACCGCCTCGCTGCTCGGCATTTCGGGCTTCTTCGGAGCCGCTGTGCCCGTGCTGGCGGTGGTGGTGCAGTAGTACCGGTCCTGGAGTGGAGGCGGTAGTATCGGTGAAGGGACCGGTAGTACCGG
>JBDUBZ010000164.1:0-8604 GCA_040003745.1 Terriglobia bacterium | reverse complement strand
GCGCCGAACGATCTCGAAGGCAATAATTTCAAAGCCACGCCGATTACGCTGTTCGCCGAGGTTATGACCCCGGTATTGGTGTCCTGGCCGCCGATCAACACCTCACGGATAAAGTAATCGCCCTTGAGAGTTCCGTTGCCGCTGGTATCGAAGTTCTGTCCGAATGCGAAGCCCACAAAAGTGAGCAGGGGAAAAATGAAAGTAATAAGTTTGCGACCTGGCATAATATCTCCATTACCGCACAAGTTCCCATATCAAAAAGACTGCCCTGCGTGGGAAGGATCAAATGCCGATGCGGGAACGCACGCCGGAATGCGCGGAATAATACAAAAAAGCGGGGCAGGTCCCTGCCGGACCGGCCCCGCGCTTCGAAGGTCTCCCGTTAACTCAACTAAAGAGCGCTTTCGCCCCGTTCTCCATTGCGAATGCGGTACGCGTCGTCGATGGTTGAAACGAAATCTTCCCATCGCCAATCTTTCCGGTCCGCGCCGCTTCCGCAATCACCCCTGCCAGGCGATCGAGCGATGCCTCCTCCACCACCAGTTCCTTGATCTTGGGCGCAGATCGATTTGGTACTCCGCTCCGCGGTAAACCTCGGTGTGACCCTTCTGGCGGCCGTGCCCGTGCACTTCCGAGATCGTTACGCCGTCGACACCGGCGTTTTTCAGGGCTTCTTTCACGTCCTCCAGCTTGTGGGGCTGGATGATTGCCTCTATCTTTTTCATAGGTTCCTCAGTTTCCCCTCGGCAGAGTATACGAAGCCGGCGACGACAGACCTGAAATCACGTACTCGGGATAAGCCGAAATCCCGTGCTCGTGCAGATCCATCCCTTCCAGTTCACCCTCTCTGGAAAGTCTCAGAAGTCCCATGGCGTTGACACCATACATCACGATCATCGCAATGACGAATGTCGCCACAACGGTAATGGCGCTCCCGATGCATTGAGCGACCAGGACCTGAGTTCCTCCGCCATAAAAAAGACCTTTCAGCGGGGCGGAATTTTCAGTCGAAAAGGGCCCGGTAGAGCCAAATTCGCCCGAAGCGAACAGGCCCAGGGAGAGCGTTCCCCAGATGCCGCAGATCCCGTGCACCGGAACGGCGCCGAATCGATGTTCTCTGCGGAGCCATCCGCCAGGTAGCAAGCGGCGAGGTCTGGCTCGAGAAAGCTTATCTGGGGCCCTGTTCCGCACCGTCGACCGCACGCGCACACCCCGTCGTCCCACGCTCACCGAGCGCGATAAGACGGTGATCCGTTACTTATTGCAAGGTCTGACCAATCGGGAAATGGCGGCGAACCTCGAAATCTATGAAGGAGCCGTTAAAGCTTCACTGCGGCACGTCTGCGACAAGCTCGGAGTAAAAACCCGTACCCAGCTGGTCAAGGTAGCTCTCGAACAGTTTAAAGACCAGCTGTAAAAATGGCTATAGATCGCGATTTCGTCCGTGACGGATTCGTTGAACTGAAGATCTTTCTGAGCGAGCGCGAAACGGCAGAGGCACGGGACCTGCTCGAATCCACGTTGAGCCGTCCGCACGGAATGGCCTGCACGAGACCCAACAATACGCCGATACCACTGTCCTGGGACGACCCCCTGGCCGACGACCTCAAATGGATTTCGGGTTACGCGAGCGTTAAGGACGCGAAAACTCCGCCGCTATGGTGGCACCAGGACTGGTGGTGCTGGGACCCACCCTGGGAGTTTTTCCTGCGTGACTCGCCCCAGATAGCGGTTTTGTGCTGTCTCATCGATGGCGATGCCGCCAACGGCGCACAGTCAAACCTCGGAAACACTCGAGCCACAGCATGTCGCTATGTCAAACCTGACAGACCAGGTGACACCGGTCACGCGCGCGGGCGATGCGACAGCCATCGACTACAGGCTTCTTCACGGAACTCATGGAAATTCGAGTGACGCCCGTCACTTCCCTCAAAGGGGTCCCCGCCGCCATCCCCGGACGTCTCGCATCTGCGTCCAACCTTCGGGGGTGTGAGACAGGATCTGGTTCTGAACCGGAATGCTCCCGCCCAATTCGTCATTGCAAACGGGACGCCGCCCACCTGTACGTCAGGTCCGCGAACGCCGCCGGAGACAGATTCCCAGCATGAGGCAGCCCGTAAGACCCAGCGCGGCGGACCCGGGCTCGGGAGTGGCACTCGTCAGGTTCACGTTATCGATGCCGAGGATTTCGCCGCTGGCCCCGGATCCCGTCCAGAAATCACTAAGAATGTAAACGCCAGTGAGATTCGACAGAACGGAACTAATTTGGGCCGCCGTGGCCTGTGCCCCATTCGGTGTGGATACCTTCCAGGATGCCGCATTCAACGCAAGGCTGAAGGAGTTCCAGTTCGTGCCGCTTATGGCGGCAGTTCCGCCATTCCCTCCGTAGACGAGCGTCACAGTGCCATTCGACAGCGCCGCGAGCGGTCCCTGAGGATTTAGATTCGGCTGACCGAAATTGTTGATCAGGATTTCGTCGAACAGGAATGAGCCGCCGAGAGCGCTCGATTGGTTTCCCAGGAAAGCCGCGGGCGCGCTGAAGTACTGCCAGTTCCCGTCGGGGTCCTGTTTGGATATGTAACCTCCCGGATTGCCTCCCGCGGCGTTCCACGTTACGGCCGAGCTGGCTGGGACGGACCCGAAGTCCGGCTGGCTTGAGACGTTGGCGAAGGTCACCGAGGTCCAGCCCTGATTGTCAGTTGTGAAGTTGCTGATAACGCCGGCGTGCAAAAGCGGCGAAACGAAGAGCATTACCATTGCGAATCTTTTTGCGGAATCGGGGGCTCGTCTCGAAAGTGCCATGACGTTCTTCCTCGCCAGACGGGCGTTTGAAAAACCGCGCGTCGCTCGACCGCATACTTATGCGTAACACGGTCCGCTATGGATTATAACAGAGTGGTGGTAGTTTCACTATGATGTATTTAAGAATCGCAGGGCGGCAGGTACCAGGAAACACAATTTTGCACTTGCAGTCACCCCGCGCGGCACAGAACCCGGCGCGAGTGCGCCAGATTGCGCGGGGGGTGCCACACTGACGTTCGTCTACTGCGCTACGCTCGCCTGCTTCAGCGCTGCCTGCACCGTCTGATCCGCCGTCACACTGACGTTTACGCCCGTATACCGCCGCATCCAGTCCGGATTGGCATACTCCACCTGCTGCGCATCGTCCCATGCGTAGACCTTGTATTCACCCGGCATCAGTCCGCCCAGCTTGAACTTACCCGTCGCATCGGTCATGAGGTTGCGCGGCTGCCGCCCGTCCGCAAGCACCATAACCCACGACGCCACAGGAGCATCTTCCGGACCCGTGACCTGCCCTTCCACACTGCCACTCTCATCACTCAGGACGATGTCGATTACACCCGCCGCCGGACCCAGCGCTACGTCTTCCTTAGAAAGATCCCGCCCATGCACCATTGCGCTCTTCACGTAAAATTTGCCCTGCGCATATCCGTCGAGACGATAATTGCCAGGCGGAAGCTCGGGGATCGTAAACCCGCTGTGATCCTTGTTCCACTGCACCCCGCCGCCGCCCATCATGCCATCCGCTGTGTGCAGATTGAAATTGAATTGCTGCCGCGGTGAACTGTCGGCTGCGCCGGACCTCGATTCATAACGAACGGTCCCCGTCACCGCGAAGCCAGGCTCCAGCGCCACGGACACGTTCTCGAGATCCGCAGTCCCCACGTCGAGCGGAACGCGAGCCATCAGGCGCCGTCCGCCTTCCCAGAAATCGGCCGTGATCGTATAAGGTCCGGAAGTCACACCGGATATCGTAAACGTTCCATCGGGCCGGATCGCCCCGCCGCGCGAGCCGCTCATTCCGGCGGCAGGTGTCCCGCGTTTCACCAGATTGATAGCCACGCCCATGTTCTTCGGGAGGCCGGTGACAACCCCGCTGATCCGGACCGCCGCGACCCGGGGCAGCGTGAAATCTACCTTGGTGTCGCTGCCGGAATTCAGCGGCATCGCACTGGCCGCGCCTCCGTCGACCGGTCCCGGATAACAACGCTCGCCCATCACGTTCGAATCGCTGGGAATGCCCATGGGATTCAGTCCGCGCGCGCAAAAAACATATCGTCCGGCGGTCAGGCCGGCGAGCCGATACTCTCCCAGATCGTTCGTTTGTGCAGCGAGTCCGGGCATAAAGGAACGGCGCCCGGCGACTACGCGAGAGACCATAGCGCTGACCTGTGCCCCCTGAACGGGATCTCCCTGATCGTCAACCACACGGCCAATCACCACGGCCTGCGGAACAAGCTGAATCTTCACATCGTGTACCGCCGATGCGGGCGCCAGAATCATAGGACGAAATGGCGCTCCCGCCTGCGGCATCCCCGACATGCCACCTAAAAAGCCGGGCCGGTTCGCTGAAAACTGAACCTGTCCGCAGGAGGCGTTCACAAAGCTCCATCGCCCGGAACTGTCGGATGCGGTCGCCACTTGCTGACCTTGCCCCATCAGAATCACCTGGGCTCTGGGGATCCCCTCGCCGGTAATTTTATTGACGACCGTTCCATCGAGAGCACAGTCGGAGGAAACAGGTTGCATCTGTGGCCGCACGCCCATAGGCGCCGCGCCCAGAACCCCGCCCACGGCACCGCTGATCCCGATCTGTTCGCGTACCGAAGGCATCACAACCGTGCCCTGCATCGGAGGATAGGTTTGAATCACAGCCTGCGTCTGCGAAAACAGCGCGGCCGCCGGAATAAAGAAGGCGTAGACAAGGCGCATAGGTGGATTGAGGGACGCTCCCGCGTGAAACTAAGTTCCCAGCCTCTATTTCAGCACGGAATTATCACAGTAAGCAGCCGGAATCAGCATCGTGAGGGCGTCGGGAACGGTAACAATCGCCGCCGGAAGATTCCCCACCGTCTCCCCGTCGATCTGCATATAAATCCGCTTGTCTTCCGGCGAATTCAATGCCGCTTCCGGAGCTCGATAAACCGTCACCCCTCTCGTGCTGTACAGCCGATTCGAGACCACCGCTCCGAAAAAGCGCACATAATCGTGCCATTTATGATTCTCGAAGATGACAATCTCGAAATCGGTATCCGTCAGCCTCACCCGGCGCGCGATTTCGAAATCCCCGCCGTAGTTGCGAACGCGCGTCAGCAACGCGAAACTCGCCACATGGTCGGTCCCGTTCACACGGATGGTGAACCTGGGCACGGGCCGGCCGAGTTGCAGCAAACCCCCATGCCAATAGGCCAGTTTCCCCAGCCGCGCTTTCAGACTCAGATTGAGTTCATAAACAATCCGCGCATCGAGTCCGACCCCCGCCATGAGCACAAAATGGCGCCGCGCCTGCCCATCGCGATCCACTGCACCCAGTGCGATGCGGGTGGGGATGGCCTCAAGTAGCTGCGACGCGGCGTGATCGGGCCTGCCGCGAAACCCAATCTCATTCGCCAGCACGTTGGCCGTTCCCGCTGGCAGCGCGCCGAAGGCCACCGTGCTTCCAGCCATCCCGTTAACAGCCTCGTTGATGGTTCCGTCGCCGCCCGCCGCGAGGATCAGATTGCAGCCGCTTTCAATCGCCCTGCGTGCCAGTTCACCGGCGCGGTTCGGACCCGGCGTCTCGAAAAGTCGGACCGTCCGGCCCGCCGCCTGAAAAGTCTCGACAGCCCGATCGAGGCGCGCGCGCCTGGAGCCTCGGAGTCCGCCAGCGAAAGGATTGTAAACGATGCCGATGTGTTGAAGTGGGTGAGAGATAATTTTAGAGCCAGCCGGACCAACCGATTATAGCTGAAATGCCTGCACATACGTCCTTAGCGGACCCCCGAGTCGAAGCAGAGTCTCTGCGCGAAACCCTCAGATATCACGAACATCGTTATTACGTACTCGATCAGCCGGAAATCACGGACGCTGAATACGACACGTTCATGCGCGCGCTTCAGAAACTCGAGGCCGCGCATCCCGAACTGATTACGCCCGATTCGCCCACCCAGCGCGTCGGCGGCAAAACACGCGAGGGGTTCCAGAAGGTACCGCACAGTTCGTCGATGCTGAGTCTCGACAATGCGCTCGATGAGCCCGAACTGCGCGCCTTCGATGCCCGCGTAAAGGATCTGCTGGGGGCCTCGCCGTTCCGTTATGTAGCCGAACTGAAGATGGACGGCCTTTCCATGGCCGCCCGCTATCATCACAGTCTTTTTGAGACCGCCATTACGCGGGGGGATGGCTCGATCGGCGAAGACGTCACTGAAAACGCCCGCACCATCCGTTCCCTGCCCCTGAAGACTCAGCGCACCACGCGCTATGAAGTTCGCGGGGAGGTGGTGATGAACCGCAAGGGCTTTGAGCGCCTGAATCTGGATCGCGAGGAAAAGGGTCTGACCCGGTTCGCGAATCCCAGAAACGCCGCGGCCGGTTCCCTGCGGCTGCTTGAGACCAGCGTCACCGCTTCCCGCCGCCTCGATTTCTACGCCTATTCGCTGCTCGACGAAAAGGGCGGCACGCTGTTCGACAGTCACTGGAAGTCGCTCGACTGGCTGCTCCATAACGGTTTCAAGGTGAATCCGAAGCGCCGCCTTTGCCTGGATATCGACGAGGCGCTTGCCTTCTGCCGGGAGTGGGAGGCGCAGCGTGAGGACCTTCCCTATGAGATCGATGGCGTGGTTCTTAAAGTGGATAGCATCGCCGCGCAGGAGCGTCTTGGCTACACGGCAAAAGCTCCCCGCTGGGCCATCGCCTTTAAATACGCCGCCCGCCAGGTCGAAACCGAAGTCGTGGATGTCGCCGTCCAGGTGGGGCGCACCGGAGCGCTCACTCCCGTGGCGATCCTGGCGCCCAAGGTGGTGAGCGGCGTCACGGTTTCGCGGGCCACTCTGCACAACGAAGACGAGGTAGCGCGTCTGGGCCTGCAGATCGGCGATACGGTCGTGGTGGAGCGCAGCGGCGATGTCATCCCCAAGGTCGTTCGGGTAAAGATGCAGGGCACTCACCGCCGGCCGTTCCGCATGCCCCGGCAGTGTCCCGTCTGCGGCGGCAAAATCGTCCGTGAAGAAGGTGAGGCCGCCAGCCGCTGCATCAACGTCAACTGCCCAGCCCGACTCAAGGAATCCATCCGCCATTTCGCATCGCGCGGCGTCATGAACATCGATGGTCTGGGCGATGCGCTGATCGATCAGCTGGTCGATAACGGCCGCGTCAAAAGCGTCGCCGATCTCTACGAGCTCACCGCCGCACAGCTAATAGCTCTGGAACGTATGGGGCAGAAATCGGCCGCCAATCTCATTCGCAATATCGATCGTTCCCGTTACCTGCCCATGCCGCGCGTCCTGTGTGCTCTGGGAATCCGGTTTGTGGGCGAGCGCACCGCCATTTTCCTCGCCGACCATTTCGCCTCGCTCGACAAGATTTCCGTGGCCGGCCACGACGAACTGCAGGCTGCCGAAGAGGTTGGCCCCAAGGTCGCCGAAAGCATCGTGGCGTTCTTCCGTGAGCCGCAGAACCTTGAACTGCTGGGCCGCCTTCGCGCCGCAAACCTCTCGTTCGAATACACGCCCAAAGCTCGCAAGGGCGGGCATCTCGCCGGCATGACCTTTGTCCTCACCGGGACTCTTCCGAATATGAGCCGCGAAGATGCCAAACAGAAGATTGAATCCTATGGCGGAAAGGTCGCCGCCGCCGTAAGCCGTAAAACGACCTTCGTGATCGCGGGCGAGGATGCCGGTTCCAAGCTCGATAAGGCCCGGGCGCTCAAGATTCCAATCGTTGACGAGACCCGGCTGATGGAGCTGCTGCAGGGACTTCTATGAGCAAATACTGGCTTCTTCTTCCCCTGGCTCTGGCGGCGCTGGCACAGGCTCAGACGTCAGCTCCGGCATGGGACCGGCTGGTCGACCGCTACATCAACGAATCGCTGCTGAAATACTCCCCCAGTGCCGCGACTTCGGAGGGCTTTCACGAATGGGATACCTCGCTTGAAGATTTCTCCCTCTCCGTCATCGCGGAACAGATCCGGGGTCTGCGCAGTTTCGAGAAGGAATTTGCCGCGTTTCAGGGCGCGCCCGGACCCGATCGCGAGCTGATCCTGAGTAACATCCGGTCCACGCTGCTGGCGCTCGAATCGATCCGCATGTGGGAGAAGAACCCCGATACGTATTCGAGTACGGCGAGCAACGCGGCCTTCGGCATCATGAGCCGTAAGTTCGCTCCGCCGGAGAAGCGTCTCGCCTCTCTGATCGCGCGCGAACGGCGTATGCCCGCGCTCTTTCAACAGGCTCGCGCCAACCTGCGGAATCCACCGCGCGTATTCACGGACGTCGCTATCGAGCAGCTTCCCGGAATCATCGACTTCTTCGAAAAAGACGTTCCGCTGGCCTTCCACGAGGTCAAAGATCCACAGCTGCTGAAGGACTTCGGCGCCAGCAACGGAGCGGTGGTTAAAGAGCTGCGGTCGTACCTCGCCTGGATCAAGTCGGACCTGCTGCCGCGCTCGAAAGGCGACTTCCGGCTGGGCGCGGACAACTACCGCAAGAAGCTTCTTTACGACGAGATGGTGGATATCCCGCTCGACCGGCTGCTGCAGATTGGGTACGACGATCTGCACCGCAACCAGGAAGCCTTCCGGCAAACCGCCAAGAAGATCGACCCAAC
>JBDUBZ010000163.1:0-8664 GCA_040003745.1 Terriglobia bacterium | reverse complement strand
ATGCTCATTCTGCAGGCGGTAGCGGATCAGGTCGGCGACCGAGATCATCTTCAGGCCATGCGTTTCGCAGAACTCGCTTAACTGCGGCACACGCGCCATGGTGCCGTCCTCATTCATGATTTCGCAGATCACGCCGGAAGGGTCGAGGCCGGCGAGACGCGAGAGATCGACTGAGGCTTCCGTCTGTCCGGCGCGCACGAGGACGCCGCCCGGCGAGGCGCGCAGAGGGAAGATATGTCCGGGCCGCGCGAGATCGCCTGGCTTGGCGCCGGGCTCGATGGCCGCGAGGATAGTGCGGGTGCGGTCGGCCGCCGAAATGCCTGTGGTGACGCCTTCGCGCGCGTCGATCGATTCGCAAAACGCCGTACCGAAATTCGACGTGTTGTGCGGCGACATGAGGGGCAGGCGCAGCGTATCGCAGCGCTCCGGCGTCAGGGTCAGACAGATGAGCCCACGGCCGCGGGTCGCCATGAAGTTAATCACTTCCGGGGTGACTTTCGAGGCTGCGATGGTCAGGTCGCCTTCGTTCTCGCGATCCTCATCGTCCACCACCACCAGCATGCGTCCGGCACGCGTTTCTTCAATGGCCTCGGGGATGGACGCGAATGGCATGGCTTGGAAGTCCCAATATAACGGAGGCACTTCGTTTCAGGCTTTTCTGCACCGTCCGATATAATTGCAGGCGAATGAACGCACTCCTTCTGACCGAGTACTCCAAACTCGAAATGGTACAGATGCCGGACCCCGAATTCGGCCCGGATGAAGTTTTAATACGCGTCCGCGCCTGCGGAATTTGCGGCAGCGATGTGCATGGTTATGACGGATCGTCGGGCCGCCGCAATCCTCCGCTGGTGATGGGGCATGAGGCTGCAGGTGAGGTGGCGAAACTGGGCGCCGACGTGAAGGATCTGAAGGTCGGCGATCGCGTCACGTTCGACTCGACCGTCTATTGCGGTAAATGCTACTTCTGCGCGCGCGGCGAGGTGAACCTTTGCGACGACCGCCAGGTGGTGGGCGTGGCTCCCAAGGAATACCGGCGTCACGGCGCTTTTGCCGAGTATGTTTCGGTGCCGCGGCGGATCGTTTACAAGCTGCCGGCGGACTTTCCCTTTGAGCAGGCGGCGCTCATTGAGGCGGTTTCGATTGGCGTTCACGCGGTCTCAATCACTCCTGTGAAGCTGGGCGATACGGCGGTGGTGATCGGCGCGGGAATGATCGGATCGGTAACGCTGCAGGCGGCGAAGGCGGCGGGCTGTTCGCGTGTGATTGCAGTCGATATCGACCAGTCGCGCCTGGAACGCGCCAAAGAGGTGGGTGCGACCGATGTGATTAATTCGAAGACCGTCACCGACGTGCCGGCCGCCGTCTATGAGATGACGGGCGGGCACGGCGCCGATGTGGCGTTTGAATGCGTCGGTTATTCCGATCAGGTGAAGATGGCCATCTATTCGGTTAAAAAGGGCGGCGTCGTAACGCTGGTCGGCAATCTTTCGGCGAACATCGAAGCTCCGCTGCAGTATGTGGTGACGAGGCAGATCCGGCTGCAGGGCTCGTGTGCTTCCAGCGGCGAATATCCCCAGTGCATCGATTTGATGTCGAAGGGTGTAATTAAGGTCGCGGGATTAATCTCCGCCGTAGCGCCGCTGGCGGATGGGCCTTCGTGGTTCAAGCGCCTTTACGATCATGAGCCCAATCTGATGAAGGTGGTGCTGCAGCCGTGAAGAACCAATTCGATCTGACCGGAAGAGTCGCGCTCGTCACCGGCACCAGCCGCGGTCTGGGTCAATATATGGGCCGGGCTTTGGCGCGGGCTGGCGCGGACCTCGTTATCACCAGCCGCAAGGCCGCCGATCTGGAGCCCTTCAAAGCCGAGGTGGAAGCGCTGGGCCGCAAGGCGTTTCCCGTCGAGCTCGACGTGCGCAATTACGACAGCATTCAGAGCGCCGTGGGGAAGGCAGTGCGGCATTACGGCAAAATCGATATCCTGGTGAATAACGCCGGGCTCAATGTCCGTAAGCCCGCCGTAGACATTACCTGGGACGACTGGAATCTGGTGCTCGAGACGAATCTGCGGGGCGAGTTCTTCGTCGCGCAGGCGGTGGCGCGCGATTCCATGATTCCGAACCAATACGGCAGGATCATCAATATCGGCTCGGTGACCAGTGTTTTCGGCTATGCGGGATTAACGCCTTATTCCGCCAGTCGCGGCGGCGTCAAGCAGATGACGATGAGCCTGGCGGACGACTGGGGCAAACATGGCATCACGGTGAACTGCCTCGCTCCGGGCTGGTTCAAGACTTCGCAGAACGCCGTTCTTTACGAGAACAAGGAATGGCTGGAATACATCATCGACCGGATTCCAATGAGACGCCCCGGCGCCCCTGCGGATCTGGATGGCGCGGTGGTATTTATGGCGTCTGAAGCGAGCGAGTATTACACCGGGCAGACGATGCTGGTGGACGGCGGGATTTCAACCGGGGCGACCCGGGCTACCGTTGCTAAGTAAAACTGACTACTTCACAGTAATCGGAACGGAAGCGACGTGATTTTCCCACTCGAGCTGTAACAGGCCTTTGTTGCCGCCGAGATTGGAAAGGGTGTATTTCAACGTCTCAATGGGCGCGGCCGGTTTCTTCATCGTCATTTTGACCCGGCCGAGATCCGTCGCAGCGTCATACGTGAGTCCCCACTGGCCGGTAGCTTTGTTGACGATGAGTTCCCAGGCATTCGGATCTTTCACGAGCACATAAAGCGAGTAATCGCCCTTCGGAACGGCAAGGGTTCCGAGCATAAGATCCACGTCCGTGTGAAAGCTGGTGGAGGCATTCGCGCCCGCGCGCCAGACGGGATAGTTCACGTCACGAGAGAGCAGGCCGTCATCGCCGAAAATCTGCCGGCCCCGTACGGATGGCGCGGAATATTTGATGCTGAGGTGCTTCCCTCCGATGATTGCCGACGCCGTTAAAGCCGGGCTCTGCGCGAAGGTCAGACTGGCGGAGACAAGCAGCACTCCCGTTGCAAAAGCGAAGGCGCGCGTCATTTTGCCGCTGGTTCGGCGGTGGTTGCCGCCATCGTCTTCTTTAGTTCCACCATGCGCACGCGTCGCGCGAGTTTCTGTTTCCGCAAGCGGCCGTGGCGCGCCTTATCACCGTTTCTGACTGACATAAGTTACTAGTTTACCGTACCGGGGCGTGGCGGGTATTTGACGTATGAAGAGGTCGCGTCTCGACATTTTTGAAATACTGGCGGAACGCGCCGGCGCCTGGCTGAATCGGAAGGGGCCGCGGAAGGAAGATATGATCCCGGAAGCGTGGGTGCTCATGAAACCTGGAGCCACCCTTAGGTCATCCCGTATATCGAACAAAACCCAGTCAAGGCGGGGCGTCGAGTGCCCGCCTGAAACGCGACTAAAGTTCGCGTGTCCGACCCACTCCGAACATGGTCCCTACTCTAGCGAATGGTGTCGGCCAGCGAGAAAATCGGCAGATAGAGCGCGATCAGAACGAAAGCCACGAACATACCCATGAAGATCATAATGGCCGGCTCGATCAGCGAGAGCGCGGCGGTCATCTTGGTGTTCACGTCTTCCTCATAGAATTCGGCCACGCTCGTCAGCATGGCGGAAAGGGCGCCGGTCGATTCACCGACTTCGATCATGTCCACAGACAGCGGCGGGAAGATCCCCGTTTTTGCCAAAGAAGCCGAGAGCGACTGACCCTCCCGAACCATCTTTCCGGCCTTGTCGAGCGTCTTGCGGAGCAGGGGCGTGCCGAGGGAATCGGCGGCGGTTTCGAGTCCCTGGACCAGAGGGATTCCGCCCGTCAGCAGTGTTCCCAGCACGCGCGAAAACTGCGCCACCTGGTATTTGATCCAGATGTCTCCAAAGAGAGGGATCCTGATCTTGACCCGGTCGATCTTCTCCCGCGCCGATTCCTTCTTCGACCACCAGAAGAAGAGCGCGATGAGGCCCGCGAACGCGGCGGCGCCCAGGATCACATAGTTGCGCGCCGTGGTTCCGACGGCGATCAGATAGACCGTTATGGTGGGCAGGCGCGCCGACATGCTGTTATACAGGCTCGCAAAACTCGGCACCACATACGTGACCAGGAAGACAATCAGCAGGATCACCAGGACGATCAGCACGCTCGGGTACATGAGCGAAACCAGCACCTTCTTGCGCACCGAGAGGGCCAGCTTTTGATATGTGATGTAGCGTTCGAGCACTTCCACCAGGCTTCCCGATTTCTCCCCGGCCATGATCGATGTCACGTAGATCTTGGGAAAAATCGCCTGGGAGCGGAACGCGTCCGACAGCAGGACTCCGCGGCGCACCTCGTCCCGAACCGCATTGATGTGCGGGGTGAGTTTCGGGTCCGTCAGGCGATCGGCGAGCAGGTCGAGTGATTTCAAAATCGGCAAGCCGGCCCGCACGAGCGTAACGAATTGCTGATTGAAGATCAGGAACTTCTCAAGGTTCAGCTTCCGGCGCCGACCAGGGATGTTGATTTCGCCCGAGAGGCTGAATTCCGCCTGCCTGGCCTTGACGGAATAAACGAGAAAACCCTGGCGCGTGTAACGCTCGCGGATCTCATGCTCGTTCGACCCCTGCGCCACCTGGTTGTGAATCTCGCCTTTGGTGTCGCCGTACTTCAGGACGAATTCGGCCATTAGTGCTCAGTCTCGACGATCTGTACACCCGCGGGCGCGGTGAATGCGAACAGCGAAGGCGCCACGGCGGCGTTGAGCTGCTCGCCGGAAAAGGTGAAACTCAACAGCGACTGATCCTGCCCCGTGATTCTCACGCGCCGGATTTCGCCCGACGGCTGAGCCAGAAATTCTACTTTGTTATAGGCCAGATTGGCCGATTTCGGCCGGGCGACGATCCACGTATCGGTCCCTTCCGCCCGCAGTTCGAAGTCTTTGAATTCGCGGGCGAAATCCAGTTTACCTAACAGGAACGCGAGCGGAGCCCGCATATCGTCAGATTCCTTGAGCTTGCCCTTCTCCGCTTTTCGGTCTTCCGGGGTATAAAGATACACTGCCTTTCCGTCGGAAAGAAAGAGTTTTCCAGGCGGGTCGGTGTATTCCCAGCGCATCCGGCCTGGCTTCTTCAGATAAAGAACGCCCGCCTCGTTCTGCGCAGGATGCCCCTTGCCCGCATAAGTCTCTGAAAAATCGAGCTTCAGGGACTGCGCATGGTTATAACGTTCTTCGATTTTGCGGAGCTGGTTACCGAGCTCCGGAGGCACGGCAAAGCCGGGCGCGGCCAAAAGGGCGCACCCCACTGCAAGGCGGTTCACAAACCGGTTCACACACGAATGACGCGTGGTCCCCACTCAGCGTGTATCGTGAAAATATGCCGGAGCATCCATAAAGCTGTGCCGGAACAACTTGAAGATACGGAAGAGATGATCTCGGAGCCAAAACCAGAGGCAACGAAGGCGCCCGGAAACGGCGATTCCCCTAAACCGAAGCGGAGAATGGGGCCTGTCGGCTGGGTGGTGCTGCTCGTCATTCTGGTTGCAGCGGCCATCGGCGGGAAAATGCTCTGGAGTTACCTCGAATCCTATGAATCTACCGACGATGCCCAGGTGGATGGCGATATTTTTGCCATCACGAGCCGCGTTGCGGGCAACGTAAAAGCCGTCTACGTTCAGGACAACCAGCAGGTGAAAGCCGGGCAGCTGCTGGTGGAGCTCGACTCCTCCGATTACCAGGTGTCGGTGGCACAGGCGAAAGCCGCTGTTGAGGAATCGCAGACGCAGACCGCGGCCGCTCAACCCAATGTTTCTATTACTTCCTCCACCACGCAGACCACCGTTTCGAGTTCGGAATCCGACGTAGCGGCGGTGCGCGCCCAGCTCGCGGGAGCCCAGAGGGACTACGAATCCGCTGTGGCGGATGTCAGGCGGGCCGAAGCCGACGGCGTTAAAGCGCAGGCTGATTTTTTGCGCTATAAGCAGCTGATTGCAAAGGACGAAATCAGTCAACAACAATACGATCAAGCAGAAGCGCAGGCGAAAGCGTCCGCCGCGGTGGTGGATGCGCGTAAGGCTACGGCGGAAGCCAGCGCCCGCAACATCGATGCCGCTCGTGCGCGCCTGCAGCAAGCCCAGACACGCGCGGCGGAAGCGGTTGAGACCCGTCCGCAACAAATTCAGCTGCAGAACGCATTGGTGGCGACGCGACGGGCTGCCACAGCGCGTGAAAAGACGCTGGTGGACCAGGCGCTGTTAAACCTTTCCTACACCAGAATCGTAGCCCCGACCGATGGCGTAGTCGGCCGCAAGAACGTGGAGCCGGGGCAGCAGGTGACTCCCGGCCAGCAATTGATGGCCGTGGTTCCGGTGGCCAATCTTTGGGTCACGGCGAATCTCAAAGAGACGCAGTTGAAGAGAATGCGCGCCGGTCAGAGGGTCACCATCCACGTGGATGCTTACAACAAGGATTACGAGGGGTATGTCGAGAGCGTGGCCGCGGCAAGCGGAGCCCGGTTCAGCATCCTGCCGCCGGAGAATGCCACGGGGAACTACGTGAAAGTCGTGCAGCGTGTGCCGGTGCGCATCCGTTTCAAAGAGGGCCAGGATCCGGAGCACCGGTTACGCCCCGGCATGAGCGCGGTACCGAAAATCTGGCTGGATAGTTAACCGCCGCTTAAATCCGGGCTGAGTGCCATTTTTCGAGCTGCATCTTTCTGAGCAGCGCGCTATATCGACCGTCGCTTCTCAGCCCATCGAAAATCGGATTCGAAGAGAGCCCCAGAATATTCGGATCGCGATCAGCCACGGCCCTGTCCAGATGCTCGAACGCCTGGTCCCAATCGCCCAGGCCTGTGCAGATATAGGCGATGCTGACCGGCGAAATATAGTCGTTCAGCGAGCGGCGCGAAATGGCGTCCAGCATCGCCCTGGCTTCATCTCTCCGGCCGGCAAAGGCTAGTGTCATGGCTTCAATGGAATCGATAAATTTGCTGTCCGCGTCCGCCTTGCGGGCATCGGCGCAGCACGCCAGCGCGTCCTCGAAGTTTCCCATCTGCGAGTAGACCGTGCCCATCATGGCGTGCGCCAGGTAGTAATGGGGACTGATCTCAAGCACCTTGCGAAACTGCGCGATCGAGTGTTCGAAGCGGCGCTGAATGTAGTACAGAAACCCAAGGTGGGTGCGAAAGAGAATGGAAAGCGGATCGAGCGAAAGCGCCTGGCTGACTTCGTCCACCGCCTCATCCATTCTGCCCATGGGACGCAGGTAGTAAAAGGCGTAAACATCGCGCGAGACGGGCGATGCGCCGTTGAGTTGAATAGAGCGCGTGAGTTCAGCCTCGGCTCCGGGCCAGTCCCAGTCATAGAGCGCGAGAACCACGCCCAGGGTCGAATGCGCCTCGGCCACACTCTCATCGAGTTCGAGAGCGCGGCGCGCCGAGGCCTTCGCTTTGGGCATGGCTTCTTTGGGCGCGACGAAGCCCAGAAAGCCTTCAGAATACCAGCAATTCGCCAGGCCGTCATGCGCCACGGAATAGTTCGGATCGAGTCGGATGGCCTCGGAAAAAAGACGGCGCGCGCCATCGAGACCCTCGCGGGTCATTTTGTGGAATTCGAAGCGGCCCTTCAGGAACAGGTTATAGGCGTCTATGTTTTCCGTGAAGCGCTTCGGTCCCGCCAGTTGAACCCTGAGTTTGGCCGCGATCGCCCCGGAGATCTCGTCCTGGAGTTCGAACACGTCCGTCATCTCGCGATCGAAACGGTCGGCCCAGAGACTGGTGCTGTCGGCGACATTGATCAGCTGCACGCTGGTGCGCACGCGATTGCCCGCCTTACGGACACTGCCTTCCAGCACAGTGGCGACATTCAGGGTGTCGCCGATCTTCCGCAGGTCCTGACCGGCGCCGCGGAACGCGAAGGCCGAGGTACGCGCCGCCACGCGCAGATTCTCGATGCGAGTTAGAGCGTTGATGATCTCTTCGGCGATGCCGTCGCTGAAGTATTCGTTCTCCTTATCGGAGCTGAGGTTCAGAAACGGCAGCACCGCGATGGATGCGGCGGGCCTCGCCTGCGCCTGTGCCCTGAAGACACCCGAAGACGCCATCATGATGCCCGACCGCGTAGCGAAATACATCTGTTCGAGCGAGCTCTTCACATCGCTCATCGCTTGAAAACGCTGATCGGCGTCTTTGCGCATGCAGCGCTGGATCAGCGCAATCAAATCCGCCGGCGGCCCGGGTTCGATTTCCTTTGGGTTGTCGCGGAGCACCGAGGCCAGCGTCTCCAATCCCGAACGGCCTTCGAACGCGCGCCTGCCCGTGACCATTTCGTAGAGCAGCGAGCCGAAGGAAAATATGTCCGAGCGCGCATCGATGCGGCGGCCTTCGGCCTGTTCCGGAGACATGTAGGAAACAGTGCCGACGATGGCGCCTTCGGCCGTTTTATGGTGCCCCGGGTGGTACGATTTCGTGGAATCGGAATCGCTCTCATCCTGACCGGACATGTTGTCGTTCGCGAGCTTCGCCAGGCCGAAGTCGAGAACCTTGGCCAGTCCCTCGGGCGTGATCATGACGTTGGCCGGCTTGAGATCGCGATGAATGATCCCGATACTGTGCGCCACCGACAGGGCGTCGGCAACCTGCAGGGCAAACTTCAGGCAGTCGACGACAGCAAGCTTCCCGTCGGC